>JAAYQD010000122.1 GCA_012519465.1 Candidatus Cloacimonadota bacterium | reverse complement strand
GGATAGCGCTCCATAAATAGTTTGATCATTCCTTTAGCCATATTGTACTCCTGCTCAAGAGCATATTGTAGGATAGTATCGTAGAGCTTCTTTTCTTCATCGCTAATACTTATCAATTGATTATCAGTTTTCTTGCCTATATTAGTTATGCTCTTAAGGTAAGCTTGGTGATCAAGGTATCTTTTGGGGTTTGTTATTTTGAGACTCTCTTTGAAATCATTGAGTTTCAGTGTAAATTTCACATTGTTTGGCTGTAGCATTTGAGCTTGAGCTGTCAGCTCAAGTGCTTTATGTTTCAGGTTTTGGCGTTCATACTCTTCAGCCGTGATAAACATCTGAGATGGGAGGTTCTCCAAGTCTTTACTGATGGAGTTCATAACTTCGTCAATTGCTCTTGCGAGTAATGCCTCCCGAACATCTCTCTCGTTCTTAAAATTCAGTTTCTTTTCATGAATACCTGCCAGAGAAAGACCCGCGTGCTTGGTGTCGTTTTGTCTGGTAGTAAAAGCTTTTGTTCCTTTATTGATTTCCTTGCTTGTTCTCATGTCAATTAATCTCCATGTAAGCTCAATTTCACCTTCACGTTTCCATTTTTCAATTGTATAATAGAACATAGCCTTATTTTCATGAATAATATACTTGGAGGGTTCATCTCCAGGAGCAGTTAGGACACCTACAAGCACTTTATTCCAAAATCCATCAGTTTCAGACATTGTTTTATCTTGCGTGTGTTTTTGTTGTGCCCATTCATTCCATTTGGGATTGGGGAGCTGTTGAGTGCTTGTTACATATTCTTTCTCTTTGTATTCGTCATCATATTTAACGTCAATTACATTGAATTTATTGATCGACCCAACAATTAAATAATCTGCCCCAATCATTTCCCCTTCATTAAACCCATCTTGCTCTCTCATTAACCCATCTATTCTGTGTCGGTATTCTTTGGCGATAATATCAATTTGCTCACGATTGACAAAACCCAGGTATTGTCTTAATACAGGCTTTGCTTCAATGGCTTCCCGAATTCTATTCGATACTATATTGCCATAGTCATAATCCAGATTATACTGATAATTTTGAAAAGGGATCACAGCAAACTGTTGGATCGAGTTTGACCTCACTATTTCTGTAATCCTATTGAGTTCTGTATTGAAGTTTGTATCTCCCAGATCAGTTTTTAGCTGCCCAATTAGCATTGCATGACCATACAGCTTGTTATCTAAAAAAAGATTGTATATACTTGAGTACTTCGAAAGCAGCTCCTTATAATGCTTTACCCTAATATGAGTGATTAAGTCAGAATTGATGTTATTGGTGTTGAGCGTCAGGAGCTTGTCTGCAGTAGATAACACTTTATAGTAATCGTTATTCGCATCATACTCTTGTAATACGCTATAATAGCAATCAGCCAGATAAGGTCTCAACTCTTGAAACTCGGAACATAATTCACATGCCTCTTCCATTTTAATCACAGCTTCCTCAAGCTTATTGTTTTGAATCAGACCTTGAGAACTTTTGTATAGTCCCCAAGCTTTCTCTGAGTCGATTAAGCGTTTTTTTGCTGCTTTGGTTTTTTCGTTAGTTCCAAAAGTCTCGGCTAAATTAATCTCGTTTTCTGCACTTCTCCATTTTTTTTGCATTAATAAAGTGTTCATTTTTGCCAAACAGTGTTCATGAATATCTGAAATCATGGAGTCTCTCTTTTGAGTAAGCCGAGCATCTCCAAATTGTTTTAAATCCTCCAGTTCATCCAAGGCTTCTTGAAACTTTTGACTTGTGAATTTATGGTCTGCTCTTTCAAAACCTTCATCTGTGGCTTTCTTGATGATTAAACCCTTATAATCTTTTGCTTCTTTAGTTTCATAAAAACTCAGTGCTTGATTAATGAAACCAAATGCATCATCCCATTGATTGTCATTGACTTTGTTTTTTGCCAATTGCAAAAAGTGGTTGCCTGCGGATTCTTTGATATTAAGCATTAGGTTATAAGTGGTATATTCAAATTGAGTGTCTCTTGAAAGCACAGAAGCTGCTAATGTAATAGCCTTTTGAAATTGTTTGTTTTCAACCATAGCATTGATAGACTTGAGGTCATTCTGAACTTTTAAACGGAATTCTTCAGTAAAAAGCTGGTGATCCGAATACGCTTGTAAATAATTAGTGTTATCAGGATTAATACTACATGCTCTATGCAAATAGTCTGACCCTCTATAACACTCAGCTAAGTTATTCATTTCTGTTTGTAAGTACAATTTATACAGCTGTAAAGATGCCAAATCTTTAGAACGATCTTTGGCATTGATTAGCACACTGCTGTTATGGCTAATTTCAAGCAGGGCACAATATGATTCATACGCCTCCAAATATTGACCCATTTTTTCCTTGTTTAACGCATCTTTATATTCTCTGTTTAATGCCATACAAGACATGAGAAAGAAGATGCAAACAAGAGCTACGAATCGGCTTATATATTTCATGCTGATACTCCAAAATGCAAAAAACACGTCTTTAACAATATCGCTTTGTTCTTCATATGTTTCTCCAATTGATAGGAAATAATTATAATTTGTGGTTTCCTGAAGTCGGATTAAGTTATCAACAAATTGTTGGTTATAGCTATACATATGCAAGAATGCAGCCAATCTCTTCCTACTCTTATATCTCATTGATATTGAGCGACATACATCGTTTTAGCCTTGTTTTTGTGTGGTGTTATTTACCACGAATATAATCCATTGTTATGACAGTATCTTTTATATGTAATTGTTATTCAGACAGATATGGATACGTTGATAAATGCATCTGTTTGTGGTGCTATTAACCACAAAACACTATTTGAAAGGGTGGGCTATCATGGGTGATAACGTTGAGTCCTTTTTTGGGCTTAAACTTCAACTCGTTGTTTTATATGTTTTGAGGATGTGCTGTAGGTATCTTTAAAAATTAGTGAAATTCGTGTAATTCGTGGTTTTCTAAACAGGTTCGCAGCACCTGCCATCCATCGCACCATCTCACTGCTCACATAGTGAGCCCAAACAACTTTGCGCCCCAGCCGTTAAAAAACCAACCGGAGCGCAAAGCTTTGTTATGTTAGGACTGTGTTGTTAATTGAATCCTTGACTGATGGCATCTCCCAGGTCGAAGATGGGCAGGTAAATAATGACGATAATGGTGCCCACTACGCCAGCCATGATCACGATCAACAGAGGCTCGATAAGCGAGGTGAGTCTATCAATCACGCTATCCACCAGCTTTTCATAGAATTGGGCTGCTTTGCCCAAAAGTTTATCCATATCTCCCGTTTCCTCACCGGTGGCGATCATTTGCAGGAGGGTGGGCGGGAAAAGCCCTGTTCTGCGGAAGGCGTTGGCTACGCCATAACCTTCTTTCACCATCACACGTGCTTTGCGCACTCCGGCTTCCACCACGGCGTTTTGCACCACGTTTTCGGTAAGCTCCATGGTGTCCATAATGGGTACACCGGCAGCCATCAGGATGGAGAAGGTGCGGGCAAATTTGCTCATGATGGAATTGGTGAGCACCTTGCCGATGACAGGGATTTTGAGCTTGAAAGAATCAAATACATAGCGTCCCCTATCGGTGAGATAGATGAGGAACAATCCGATGACCGCTGCTATCACGATCAGGATCGTACCAAATACGTGGCCTACCACAAAATCCGATATCTTGATGGCGGCGATGGTGGGTGCGGGAAGATCAGCACCAAAGTCTCCATACACACCGGCAAAGAGCGGAATGATGTAATAAAACAGTGCCCAAACCACGCCTATCAGGAAGATGAGGATGAAGATGGGGTAAGCCATGGAAGACATCACCTTGCGGCGCGTATCTTCTATTTTTTCCAGATAGTCAGACAGCTCATCCAACACGGTGTGCAGGGTACCGGAAACCTCACCTGCTTTTACCAAAGCCACATACAGGGGGTTGAAGACGCCGGGATGCTGTTCCATCGCTTCCGAGAGGGAAAATCCTTTGCGGATGTCGTCTGATAGTTTTCTGAGAACCCGGCTAAAGCGTTTGTTCTTTTCTTCCTTTTCCAGGTCTGTAATGGCTTTTTCGATGGTGAGACCAGCGGAGAACATTGTGGATAGCTGGCGGGTAAAGAACACCAGAGTGCGCAGGGAGACGCCCGTGCGTATTTTGTAAATGGTGAGCATGAGCTTGTCAAAGAGCGATAATTTGCCTTTGAAAGCTCCTTCGGAAGCTGCTTTTACAGATATGATGGTACTGCCTTCCTTGGCAAGCTTTTCCACAGCCATATCCAAGGTATCGGCTTTGATGATACCTTCCACTCTGGCGCCTTTGGCGTCTTTAACTATGTAAGCAAAGTTTGGCATAACGTTTTACCTTTTTGAGTGTTGGAGTTTATTCAACCACGGTCATCTTGATGACTTCGCGGATGGTGGTGATGCCACGTTTCATTTGGAGATAGCGGCGTCGTGCAATGTGCGCATTCCGCTACGTAGCGCTGAATCGCGGATGAGATCCTGGTTTCCACCTTCATAAATAATGCGGCGGATATCAGCATCTACGGTAAGCAGTTCAAAAATACCGGTTCTGCCGGAAAATCCTGTGTTATCACAGTGGACGCAGCCCCCACCCATCTTAAATTCAATCTTGGAGGCCTCTTCCGGGGTGAGACCACAATCCATAGGTTCCTGTTCCGTGGGTTTGTAATCTTCTTTGCAATAGGGGCACACCATACGCACCAGACGCTGTGCCATCACCAATGATAGAGAGGAGCCCACCAGGTAGGGCTTGATGCCGATATCGATAAGACGGGTAACCGTGGAGGGAGCGTCATTGGCGTGCAGGGTGCTGAAAACAAGGTGACCGGAGAGCGAGAATTTGATGGCAATATCGGCAGTTTCCAGGTCTCGAATTTCACCAATCAGCACAATATCGGGGTCCTGACGCAATACTGAACGCAGGGCGGTGCCAAAGGTGAGCCCAATCTGCTCCTTGGTTTCAATCTGTGTAATTCCATCCAGACGGTATTCCACGGGGTCTTCCACAGTAATGATATTGGTTTCGATATTTTGGATTTCCTTGAGGGCGGCGTGCAGGGTGGTGGATTTTCCGCTGCCGGTGGGTCCGGAAACGATGATGATTCCATAGGGACGGCGGATAATCTTGGCGAAGATCGCCATATCCTCTTCTTCAAAACCGAGGGTGGTGAGTTTGAAGCCAAAATCTCCCTTATCCAAGAGACGCATCACCACCTTTTCACCCAATACTGTGGGAGTGATGGAAACACGTACGTCCACGCTTTTCATAGCGGTTTTGAGGGAAATATGACCATCCTGGGGCAGGCGGCGTTCGGCGATATTGAGCTTGGACATCACCTTGGTAAGTGAAATCACGCCGGCGTGCATGCCGATGGGTGGCGTCATCACCTCGCGCAGGGCACCGTCTATACGATAGCGAATACGAGAGGTTTTGGTGAGGGGTTCGATGTGGATATCTGTGGCTCCGGATTTGATGGCTTCGTTGATAATCAGATTTACCAGCTTTACCACGGGTGCATCAGCATCAGAGGAGGCGCTGGCAATGGTGATCTCGTTTTCATCTTCATCCACTGCCACAAAGTCAAAACCACCAACGGCATCTTCCACCTCGGTGGTGGTGCGGATGCTTTTGTAATATTTATCGATGGTATCCTGGAGGGCTGTATCACCAATCAATTCGGGCTTGATGTTTTTGCCCAAAATCTTTTTGAGGCTATCCAAAACTGTAAGGTTGTCTGGATCGGTAAGACCCACCACTATGCCATCGGCTTCTTCTCTGAGGGCGATCACGCGGTTTTCCAAAGCATAAGGCTCTGGTATCAAGGCTACCACTTCCAAATCCAGATCTGTGAGTTCCCTTTCATTTACAATATCATAACCCAATTGTAAATGCAAAGCCTGCAGCAGGTCTCTTTCCTTCAGGTAGCCAAGTTTGATCAGGGTTTCACCAATTTTAAGGTCAAAATTGCCCATCTTGATGACGGCTTCTTTTACCTGATCCTCGGTCACATAACCCTCGTGCACCAACACTTCGCCGATGCGTGTAAACTGTGGATTATAGCTCATTTAAACTTCCTTGATAATGTTTTTATAAATCCTTAAGGCATGTGTGCCAGCTTTTGTTTTATAATACTCCTTAGCTTCGGGGTGAAAATAATGCGCCGGAAGACCGGGATCTCCCGGCGCATATATCGTATTCGCCATTAGCTCTTGGTAATGGCTACTGTTTATCTTTAGAATGGGGGATTTGGCGTCCAATAACGATAGATCACGATATCCGCCGTATCCATGGCTTCGGTTCCCAAGATACGGGCAATAATCGTTCCACTGGTTTGACCCGGGGTTTCCGTTTCTGGAATACCGGCAGGGCACTCATAACGATGGAATCTGATCTGACCTATTGCCATCCCAAAATTGGGATTGGCGTCGTTATCCGGATCATACAATGTCTTCAAAATCCAGGCACTGGGGTTTCCTCCATGAGGAGGTATGGAATAACCCGGTACCTGCACAAATTGTCCTTTGGTGCTGGATAACATCACTTCCTGATCTCCAATGGGCGATCCCTGACCATCCGTGAGCTTGAGATGAAGATCAGCATGCTTCCATTCTGGTGCTGTATCTCCAAAGTTCAAGGATTGCGGATTTGGCTGCAGGGATAGCTGGGGTTCATTGAGGGGCAGCGTCACTGTGGAATATCCCGTTACCGTGCTTCCTTCCACAGAGCCGGTGGATGCCTGGATGGTGATGTATTGATTGGTGCGGATTCCCGGATAAATCACGGTGGTATATGCCACTCCTGCCAAGGAATCATCGTCCACACTCACGTTTCCAACATAGGCATTGGCAGCTATCGTACAATAGGTGGTATTATCCAAGAGTTCAAAGAATACGGAGGTGCCTCTATCCACGGGGTTGCCGTGTATATCATACACTTCGGCGCCGGCAATCACTTCCCACAGGCCGCCTCCCATGCTTTGTCCCGTATTGTATCTGCCGATAAATGGGGCAATCGTGGCAGGGGAGCCTGCGTGAATAACGATATTGGCTTTGGTGGCGCGTATCCAGCGTCCATCCGATTCTCTGGTATGGGAAGCTCTTATCGAGAGTGTTCCAGACCCCAGTCCGCTATTCACCGAGATTTGCGCCTCACCTCCAGTGGATACCACCATCACAGAGTCACTTGTGGGATGTCCGTTCAGGTTTGCACCTGCAGGAGGACTGGTATTCACGATGCGAAACCAGATATCTTTTTGGGTATCGATGAGGTTGCCGTTGATATCGCGCAGCTTCACTCTGAGGATGGCGGATTCATCACCGCCGGTGTTTGCCACGTTGATATCTATCTGAGAATCTTGTGTAAAGGTGATGGAGTGTATATCGCTGGATGTGACGTTGAAGATCATCTGTGTGGAGAGTGTGTCGTTATTTGCCCAAGCTTCCAGGGTGGCGGCTCCAGCTTGCAAGCCAGGAATAAACCTGGTGCTGGCCACGCCATTTTGCTGGGTGCTTACCTGAATGGTCTGTTGGGTATTGATAAATGTTCCCAAATCTGTGGTAAACTTGACAGGTTTGTTTTGGCAAGCGTTGCCATACAGGTCTCTGAGGCGTGCATGCAGCCAAATTTGGTTGGGGCTTTCCACGGGGTTGGTGTTTGATTCTTCGCTATTTCCCTCTTCATCTACCACAAAAGATTGCAGTTCGATCAAAGACGGGGAGCCAGCGCGAATCACCACTTCCCTTTCGCTGAAGACGTCGCCAATGGCGGCTTTGATGATTTCATTGCCATCATCGGATCCTGCTGTGGCCTGTGTGCTGGAGCTGTAACGCACGGTGGCTCTGCCATTGGATGTTTTTGCCACAATTGTGGTTCCCATATAGTTGCCTTCGCTATCCACGTACTTACCTTTCACACAGGTGAATGTAACCAGGG
>JAAYQD010000121.1 GCA_012519465.1 Candidatus Cloacimonadota bacterium | reverse complement strand
GTTGAAGTATTTATAATATGATATGTCTTGAAACTTATCCTGATCTTCCACAGGGGTCTGAGCCACTTCCCGCAAAAGCAGCTGGCCGTCTTTATCTTCACAAAGATGCCCACCCTTTTTATCCACCTCGCTGCGTTCACACACTTCCATCAGAAAGTTCACGCCCTTTTCTTCCATCCAGCCGGCAATTGCTGTATCCACGGTGGCACCCAGGTTGTCGGCATTGGATACAAATGCATAACGATAGCCACTTTCTATCAGTTTATCCAACAGACCATCCGCCGCCAGAGCAGTATACAAATCCCCATGCCCGGGAGGGTTCCACACCTGAGCGCTATCCTGCGCTTCAAAGGGGGTTAGATCCTGCTGGCGAATCCGCGGGAACCTGTTTTGCACAAAGGAGATAGGCAGGTTTTGCCTTGCCAGATCGGGATACTTTTGCAGGTATTGGACGGTATCTTCCTCGGTATTATAGCTATTCATAAACAAGAGCTGCAGATCATACCCAGAGCTTGCCCTGGCTGCCAATATCTGCCGAGTGATCACGTCCAAAAAGTTCATATTGCCTTTCACCGGCAATAGCGATTTGGCACGGGTGAGCCCCATGGAAGTGCCCAAGCCGCCATTCAGCTTGATCACCACAATCTTTTTGAGCATCGCCAAGCTGCGATAAGACCCAATCTCCTCATACTTGGCAATCTTGTCTGCGGAAGGAGGTCCAATCTCACTCTCTGGCAACACGCCCTTTTCTCCCTTTACCAAACGCTCGTAATAGCTGAGGAAGGTGCGGATCACGGGCTCGGCTATGCCTGCGGATTTCATCATTCTGGAGAACTTTTGGCTGTGATTGCTCATCATTTATCTCCGGGATTCTTAGCGGTCACATCATCCAACAAGGCTTCATCCACGGGTGTGGGGATGGTGATGGCTCCAATATCGGCATGCGCATCATTCCATGCCGATGCAGTATCTATGGCATTGGGATTGCGTGCCCAGCTTCTGCGAGCCACGCCACCCATCACGTCCCAAGAAAGGGCACTCTTCACCACTTCATCCATCCGCTGGGAACCGTCCAATACTATGCCATTGCCACCATTCACAGAGCGTCCTATGCCCACGCCGCCGCCATTGGAAAGCACCACCAGGCTCATGCCCCGGGCAACGTTGCCGGCAAAGCAATGCGTAGCCATATCTGCCATCATATTGCTGCCATCACGGATATTGGCAGTTTCGCGGAAAGGAGAATCCGTGCCGGAAACGTCATGATGATCTCGGCCAAGGATCACAGGACCAATCTCTTTATTGCGTATCATTTCATTAAATTTGAGGGCAATGCGCACGCGCCCTTCCTCATCAGCATACAGGATGCGTGCCTTGGTACCCACCACCAGCTTGTTTTCCTTGGCGTTGGATATCCAATGGTAGTTAACCCTATCCATGGAGTTGCGGTTGGGATCTATCAAAGCCTTCGCCGCGGCGTCAGTTTTATAAAGGTCTTCATCCTTGCGGCTGAGGCACACCCAGCGGAATGGACCATAACCATAGTCAAAGCTCATTGGCCCCATGATATCTTCCACATAGGAGGGCCAGATAAAGCCATCGTTGGTATCCACGCCATTGCGGGAAATCTCCTTCTCTCCAGCATCAAACACAGATGCCATAAAGCTGTTGCCATAATCCCAAAAGTGGGCTCCCTTGGCGCTGAGACGCTTTAGCACACGGTAGTGGCGCTTCAGGGATTCATCAACTTTGGTCTTGAAGGTCTCCACATCCTGGCTGATCAGCCTGCGTCCCTCTTCAAAGCTCACACCTGCTGGGGTATAACCACCCTCATAAACGGCATGACAGGAGGTCTGGTCACTCAACAGCTCCACGGGGATATTATGTTGATCCACATATTCCAGGAGGTCCACCACGTTGCCATGATAGGCAATCGATATGGACTGTTTGGAACGCCTGAATTCATCCACCCAGGCGAAAATCTCTTCCGGTTTATCGGATACACGCCCCACCCAGCCTTGATTGTGACGGGTTTCTATGCGGCTATAATCCACTTCAGCTATCACACCGATGCCACCGGCAATCTCCACGGCCTTGGATTGTGCACCGCTCATTCCGCCCAAACCGCTGGAGATAAACAGCACTCCAGCCAAATCTTTATCTGCAGGAATGCCCAGATACTTACGCCCGGCATTTAGCAGCGTGATATAGGTGCCATGCACGATGCCTTGCGGACCTATATACATCCAGCCGCCAGCGGTCATTTGACCGTAGTTTGCCACGCCCAAAGCGGTGAGGCGCTTAAATTCTTCGGGATTATCCCACTTGCCAATCACCAGCCCATTGGTGGAAATCACCCGCGGTGCAGCCGGGGATGAGGGAAACAGCCCCAGGGGATGGCCGCTTTGTACCACCAGAGTCTGCTCTTCTGTCATTACCTGCAAATACTGCATCAAAAGCTGATACTGCATCCAGTTTTGGCACACCTGCCCCGTCTCTCCATAAGTGACAAGTTCATAGGGATATAAAGCGATATCAAAATCCAGGTTGTTATCTATCATCACCTGCATGGCTCGGGCGGCGGTTATTCCCTTATAATCATCGATGGGTCTGCCCCAAATCTTACCCTCAGGGCGATAGCGGTAGCCATAAATCCTACCCTTTTCCCGCAGTTCTTGCAAGAATTCAGGAGCCAAGGTTTCATGCAGTTCGGTGGGAATATACCTGAGCGCATTTTTGAGAGCCAGCCTCACTTCGGCAGGGCTCAAATCCAAGCCACGATTGGGAGCTCGGCGAATACCTGCTTCAAACACGGGAGCAGGTGGCAATTGTGTGCTTAATCCAACTTTGTAAAGACCTTGTGTAGGCATCATCTATAATCCTCTTTAACTAATAATATCTTACTTATTGCCAAGCATCTGGTTAGCTGCAATACAATCCCCAATGCTGGCAGACATATTTGCTTTGTTCTACAATGTCAGACCCTTTACTATCTGTCAAGATAAATTAGCCGCATGGGTGAATTATATTGCCATTATTATGTCTTGTCCTGACATGGGTCTTCACTTTTATCACCCAATATTGGTCACAGTTTAGAGAGATAATATAACTGTGATCCATAATAAATGGAATTGTTGCTATAATTAAATACACTGCCTAAAACAATGGGATACAAGGACTTGCCACTCCTTGCCCATTAACCACCCTTGTACCACCCTTGTCTCACCCTTGTCTGGACAAAGGAGAGACAAGGGTGGCTAATGGGCAAGAGGTGGGAAAAAGCAGGCTGCAACTGATTGTAAGGCAATGCAAAAGCATGGTATTTTGCCTCCATATTTTAATCTCACACAAATCAGGGTATGACAAACCTGAAAATTGTAGTTGACAGCAAGAGATAGACGAAAATTGTAGCATAATAGCTAAAATGGAGATTGCCGCAATGTATATAGATCATAGATATGAAGTGCTGGAGATCCTGGGAACTGGTACCTGGGCTCAGGTGTATAAAGTAAGGGATATACGTACGGATCGCTTGTATTCGCTCAAGCTTTTCCGTTATATCTCCTCTGAAGATCTTTATGCCAAATTCAGTGCGGAAGAGATGCATCGCATCACGATGATCGATCATCCCAACCTCAGCCACATAGAGGATTTTGGGCATGTGGCAGACCATATCTATTATATCAGCGAATTCTTTGAAGGCAGCTCTTTGGTCAATTTCCAGTTTAGCAAGGGCAGGGTGGATCAGATATACAACCTGGTGGTGCAGTGTGCCTACGCTTTGCACGCCTTGCACACACAGAATATATTGCACAAAGATCTGAAGCTGGAAAACGTGCTTTATCGTTTTAGTGGCAGGAAAATGGAGGTTGAGCTCATCGATTACGGTTTTTCCAAGATAGATTTTGAGAAGGAAAACCACCTGGTGAGTGGAACTCTGCCCTATATCGCTCCGGAGGTTTATTTGGGTGAAGGTGCCACTCCGGAGAGCGACTTTTATTCTTTGGGAGTAATTCTATATAAGATTTGTACAGGAACCTTCCCCATCAGCCTGGACCAGATTTCCGCTTTGATGAGCGGCAGCCAGCAATACTTTATCCCCATTTTCCCCTCAGAGCTCAATCCTGATATCCCCTTGGCATTGGAAAAGCTGATACTGAGGCTTTTGGAACGCAATCCAGACAACCGCTTTCACAGTGGGAAAGAGCTGATAGCTTATGTGAATCGCATCTCCCAACGCAGCTATCCATTCTCTGTATCCTGGTCGATGGCAAATACCCTGCGTTTTAATAGTTACATCGTTCGCGAGCAATTGTCGCATCAGCTTTTGGATTATCTGCCTGCACTGCGCCAAGGCAATGGCAAGATTATCTCGGTGATTGGCGGGGATGGCTTGGGCAAGGATAATATCCTCTCCCTCTTCCGTTACCACCTCTTGGGCGGAGAGTTTTACCTGTTTGATTACAGCTGCACAAAGCGGGATCATGAGGCATTCTTTGCCCTCATCAAAGAGTATCTCAGTTCCCTCTCGGAGGAGGAAATAGAGGGCTTTGAGAGCCTCAAAAACATCTCGGACAAATTCCGCAGTTACCTCTTCGATTCTGAGAAGCAGGCAAAGAGCATCACCCAAAGTCAAGAGGAATTGAAGGACGACTTTGCCTCGGTGAGAGACCTCTTGGGCGATTTGTCAAACCAGAAACCACTGATTTTCATAGTTCGCAACTTCCAATACGTACACAGACACACCATAGATTTTATCAATTATTTAGCCCAAACCATCGTCAGACAGCGCATCTTAGTGGTGCTCTCCTGCAACGACTTTAATAAAATCCAACAGATCCAAAACACGATCCTGCTTCATGTGCCTATGCTGAAAGAGGAAGAAGCGGTTGAATATATGAACCGCCTTTTGGGGGCACAATTGCCAGACAGCTTATCCCAAAGCATCTACAAGCGTTCGGCAGGCAATCCGCATTTTATCCGGGAAATCCTGTTGGATCTGGTGCTGAAGAAGCAGATTAGTGATGATGACGGGTATGAATTCC
>JAAYQD010000120.1 GCA_012519465.1 Candidatus Cloacimonadota bacterium | reverse complement strand
TCTTTGTTGCATATTTTTCTCCCGTACTGATTTGTGTTTTTGTTTGAGTTCAAATCAATGCTACAGGCGAATATATGCAACACTTTTCTTTTAGAAACGGATGGCTACTGCATTAAATAGGTTTAAAGAGCTTGCTCCGCAAGCGGTTTAGTGTTCGCTTCGCTCACGTTGAGCGTTGCTGCGCACCTGTTGAGCGTTGCGCTGTTGAGGGCATATGGGGGGTTGTAGTCTTTTGGACTTATTTTTCAGACAAAAAAAACGAGCTTGTCTAAGCTCGTTTTTATGTTTTGTAATTAAGATATAGGTTTGTGCTTATCTGATAATGGCAAATTTACCGCGGGCTATTTCCTTATCCATCTCCACCACATAGAAATAGATGCCAGAGGAGACGTTGCCGCCGGAAGAGTTTTTCATATCCCAGCGCCAGATATTGTTGCCTAATTCTGTTTTGAAGGGTCCCAGGGAGCTTTTGTGTACGAGGTCTCCGGAACTGTTGTAGATGGTGATTTTGCCTGTTTTTTCCATGGGGAAGTTGTGGATGGCAATCCAGTTGTTTACAGATGCATGCACGGGGTTGGGAAAGACCTTGAGGTTTTTGAGGTCTTGGCTATCCATCAGGTGAAAGCGGGCGATGCGATGTTGGGGGGAGATGGTATTGCCAGCCAGGTCTTGGATATTGGAGATTTCCACGTGGTATGCCTGGTTGCTATATTTGAGGGGATGGGCAAAATTGAGTTGGATGCCATCATCATAGTGATACACGGAGGTGATGCTGTTATCCGGATCATTGGCAGGGGTGTGTAAAGAGTAGTTCAACAGGTGGTTGGGATCAGGGGAGCTGGAGATGGTTTCGCTAAAATCGATTTTGATGCTGCGATGATCCTGGGCAATGGTGACGCCGGTAATCTGGGGAGCCTGGGTATCCTGTTGATAGGGAAACTGCAATTGGGAATAGGGAACGGCTACGCCAGTGACGCCACTAAGCTGCCTGAGCGTGAGGGTGAAGCTATCCTCAATTGGTGGCAATTCTTTGCTAAAGCGGAGCAACACTCCCCGTTGGGAAGCGATGGCATTGATTCCATGGGGGATGCCGATATCATGGCTGAGTTCATAGCGATTGGGCATCAGAGCTGTTTGATCCAGTCTCTGATCAAATACCAGCTTCACTTCCCAAGGGCTTGTCATCTCGATGGTTTCCAGCTGTGGTGCAGGCAGGGGGAGTACTTCAATCCACTTTGTGGGTATGCCCTCAGGAGGAGAATAGCCGTTATGAACGGCAGATACCGCATATTGATATCTGATTCCTTCCTGCAGGTTGCCATCAACAAAAGCGTTGTAAGGCACGGTGGCGATGAGGATGGGATCCTCATATTCTTCCCTGCGGTATACCTTGTATTCATCTGCATCGCTGTCTTTCCAATTCAACACCGCATTGGCTTCATCCAAGGCGATGGCGCTGAAATTGGCAGGTGGTGGAGGCCCAGTGTATGGTTCGTCAGCAGTCCATTCCATAAAGGCGGTGGAATCCATATAGGCGTCGTTGGTGGCAAAAAAGCTGCGCCCGGATGCATCTTTGCGACAGAGGATATCATAGCTGCGCATGCTGCTGCCATTGAATACGGGTTTGAATTCACCATTGATATATTTGAGGATATAGAGGTTGGGCGGGATGCCCAGGATGATTTCGTCCTTACCATCTCCATCCAGATCAAAGCTGCGGATGCCGTTTTGAGCCATCACGTTGTTAAACATGATATTGCCCATGCTTTGGTAGCGGTTGTTGGCAGTATTGCGGAATCCTTCAAAATACCAAAAGCTCTTATCGGGGTTTACGATATCGGAGCGATAGCCGCCCACAATAAAATCTTTCCTGCCATTACCGTCAAAATCTCCTGCGGCAAGGGTGTAGGTATTGCCCACGGGCATTTCATAGTGCCAGGTAAGTTCGTGAAGGGCGTCGTTTCTGATTTCAAAGATCATGACGTCGCCATCGGTATCTGCGGTAAGGATATCAGGATATTGATCACCATCCAGATCTTCCACGATGATGGTGGGCACAAAGATATTACGCAAACTGGTGGTTGAGGGGTTGGTGAGGGTGTTTTTTGGGGTGACTATGGCACCGGTTTCGCGCTGATATGTTTGAATAACGTTTTGGGTGGGCAGGTTTCTGACCAGCAGGATATCTTTGCGGCCATCATTATTATAATCCGCAATCACTCCGCCGGTGACGGATTGTTCGCTCCAGATATCCAGATTGGGGTAGATCTGTTCGGATTGAGTTTCTCTCAAAAAGGCTGTATCGCCTCTAATATAAAGCAATTCCTGCCCCATGACGTCTGTATTGCCCAGGTCGAAGGGGCGGAATTCCTCATGGTAGTCATGAGTCACGATATGGCCTACTGGCGTCGGCTGGTACACTTTTACATTGCCATAGCCAGATTTGGGGAGGTCCATCGCCACGTATTCCGGGATGCCATCCCCATCAAAATCGTGCATACGTGATAGAGGAATCCGGGGATTACCTATCATGGTGCTGCTGTATCCATAATTGGGAATCAGATCGTAACGGATATCTGCCAGGTTTGCAAATTCTTGGGTTTCGACGCTGAAATTGCTTGCATTTGTAGCCCTGATGGAGGCGCTGATTTGCCCTTCCGGCAGGGTTTGAGGTAGTGCCCACACTTGGATGCTATCCGCCTCGGCTCCATAGCAAAAGTGGATAGAGCCATCGGAAGCGGTTACCTTGAGCTGGGTATATACGGCTTCATCAAAGACTGCCGTTACATAATAGCGTGTATTTTGACCGTCGTAGCGTTTGTGGCTTTCCACGCTTTCCGGTCTCAGGATGGGCTGGCTGTTGTTATAGATTACGTTCAAAAATTGATTGTACTTTTTGCCCTGGCGGTTTTCATATTGGATGCGGATCAGATATTCACCTTCGGGCAAAAGGTCTGGAATATAGAAGTGTGCCAACACTCCGTTTTCCACTGGTGCCATTTTGTAAGAGGGCTGATTGGTATGGCTTTGCACGTCTTTCCAATCCAGGATGGTGGTGGGAATCTGTTTGTTGGCATACATTACGCTATATCTAAAGAAGTCTTTTGCCTGTATGGTGCCCCGGATATCAAAGCTGCTGCTTACACTTTGGTGTTCCACGGGGTGGGAGATATGTACCAAAGGGGGATCCACGCTTTCCAAAAGCTTGCGTACGTTCAAGAGCCCGTGGCCGTAATAGATATCAAAACCGGGAGCGCCCAAATCGTCTGTGGAATTGAGCAACAGCGAGCGTACCTCGGAGGGGGTGAGATCAGGACGCATCGCCAAGAGCAGGGCAATGGCGCCGGTAACGTATGGAGCAGACATGGAGGTTCCGCTCATTTCAAAATACTGTTCACCGGGAGTGTTTTTGTAGGTGCTGAGGATCATTTCACCCGGTGCCACAAGGTCCAGATCGGGTCCATAGCTGGAAAACCCTGCCAGATTGCGGCTGCGGTTGATGGCTCCCACAGAGATTACAGTTCCCAATTTTGCAGGGTAGTTGAGTATGGGCAGAGGCAAGTTGCCAGCGGATGCCACCAAGATAGCCCCTTTATCGTAAGCGTATTGGCAGGCGTCTCCGATGATGGGGGCATACTTATCGTCTCCCCAGCTCATATTGATCACCCTACAGCCCATATCTGCGGCATAGATGATGGCAGCGGCAACGTCGTCATCCTGCAGATAACCGTCACCCTCGATGGTGCGGAATCCGGCGCGGATGGGCAATTTCTTTACATTCCATGCCACTCCGGAGATGCCCAGGCTGTTGTTGCCCACAGCACCGATAATGCCGGAGACGTGAGTGCCGTGAAAGTTTTCATCCGTCACGTCGTTATCCTGATCCATATAGTCTCCGATGGCGATATCAGCCATTTCCGGAGCGTCCACAAAGTCCCAGCCACACCAATCGTCAATATATCCATTATTATCGTCATCAATGCCGTTATCTGGAATTTCACCTGGATTGATATAGATATTATCCATCAAATCCGGATGATCACGCAGGATGCCTGAATCCACCACACCCACCAGCACGAGGTCGCTGCCGGTGGTGATATTCCAAGCCTGAGGCAGGGATACCAAATAATGGAGCTGCACTCCATAGAGGGGATCGTTTGGTTCCAGATGCATTTTGTTCAGATAATTGGGCTGCACATACTCTATGCCGGCAAAATGGAGCTTGCCCTCTTGAAGGTCTTGCCAATTGGGCTCTTGAACAATATCAATCATATAGTAGCGGTCTTGGTGCATTCCTTTGATGGGACGTAGGTTATGGGCATCCAGGCTGTTTAGATAGCTATCGAAGGAAGGGAGGCCGGTGCGGTCTGAACGGAGGTCTTGCAGGGGTTTATTGGTCTTGAAAAGAAGTTGACCAGGCGTGATATCAAGTGCCATCAGGCTGCTTAGCATGATCAAAAGAGCGAGGGTAATCAGCTTGCGAAAGGCATGCACAGTCTAAAACCTCCAGGCCACACCGAAGCTATGGACATCATTAAGTCCGTCTTGAAAGCCAGCCCAGCCATAATTGAGGTCCAGCTTGTTAATCTTGATGCCAATGCCGGCGCTCAGGTTTTGGGATTCATAATTGATTTTATAGGCGCCACGCAGGCTAAGCATTTGCATCACTCCCACCTGCACGCCCACCACTCCTTTGATATCCGTATCCACGGTTTTGATGCCTCCCAGTTCCAGAGTGAGATCCACCTGTTCAAAATCCCATTTTTTGCCCATGTCTACTTCAAGAGAGATGGGCAGTTTGGGCGCAGCGGCATCCATCTTTGAAGAAATGCCCAAATTGCGCACAGCCATGGATAGATGCATATCGGTGACGGGAGGTAGCCACGTGTAGCCAAGATCGGTGTGAAATCCGATGGCAGAGGCAGTGGCTATCTTTTGATACATAATGCCGCCATTGAATCCCAGATAGGATGAGGGGGAGAGGCGCATGGCATAATTTGCCATCAGGCTGAGATCGCTGGGATGGTAATAACCAATCAGGGCGCCCGTGTCATCACGTTTTTCGATGCTGCCATAATCCAGATTGCGCAGGTTGATGCCAAAATGAGAGCGGAGGTTGGAATAGCTGTAATACAGGTTGTTATATCCGGTATCATCCAGCCAAGCCAGATAGGAAGCACCCAGGGTGCGATGGCTGTTGACGCTGCCAATGGCAGGTTGCCGGGCAAAGGCGTTGTGATCCATAGAAGCGTGGATGCCCCTGCCACCCAGAGCCAGATTTACAGGATCGCTGCTGATATTGAGAAACTGGTATCCATAGGAGCCGGCATTATCGTGAATGCCTGCGCTCAAGATAGCCCAGCCGCAGAGCAGCAGTATTGATAGAGCTTTGGAAAGTTTCATTATTTACTCCCTTTACTTTTCCACGGCAAACTTGATGCGTCGTGATTCATTATTTGCCTTCACCACTGCAATATAGACGCCGGTTTTTAATTTGTGTGCTGGAATGTTGATGGCTTTACGGTTTTTGAGATAGGCTTTGGTGCGTCCCTTTTCGCTGAAAACCAAATTGCCGCCAATATCATAGATTCTCACATCCAAAGCAGCATCGGTATTGGTCATAATACTGAGGTTGATCTGATTGCCGTAGATGGATTTGAGCGGGTTGGGATAGATATATACTTCATCCTTTACAAATAGGGATGTGGTTTGGTAGGTATTGGGCATTTCGCCGGGGAAAAAGCAGGCTGTACGCTGTAGATTGGCGTATTCAGTGTGCCAGATATCATCCAGGCGGAAAGTGGCGTCTGTGGGCAAATCTTTGCGATAAACGCTGCCATTGTCAGAAACGGTGTAAATGTAGCCATTGCCCTCTGCATTCCTGCCCAAAAGCGGCAGATTGCGGCTGCGCGTGGCAAAGGATACCGGATAGCCTCTTTGCAGGCGATAATCATTATTATACACCTTCAATTGATTGTGTCCAAAACAACCCAACAGCTCGGGGGAACCGTCGCCATCCAAATCCACCGCCAAGGCTCCGGAGCTGAATCCTCCATCTTCGGAGCTATCTCCAATCAGGGATTCGGGGCTCATCAATTGTCCGGAATAGTCTATCATGATAACACCGTTTTCACACCCCAGGATGATGTCCAGATAGCCGTTTTGGTCAAAATCAGCCAATGTGAGAGGTGCCGTGCAGATGGCATCGTGGATGAAGGGGAAGCCGGGCAGAGGTGTGCCATCCTCATTAAATACATACATGGAATTGGTACATTGGACGATGAACTGGATGGTTTGATCCGCCTTCAGCGAGGTTTGAAACATGCCCACCACTGTGGAATCAGCCGGGATATCCAAAAGCAGAGAGCCAAGCTCCCCAGTTTGAGGCTGGTAGCGCCACAATCTGTAATACAAATCCGGCTCCAGGGTAAGAATGGCAAGCCGCTCCTGATCCCAGATGAGGTTGGTGGCGATGGGATGGTCGAATGTCAATTCTTCTGATGTTTCTCCACTATCCTTGTGGTGACGGTAGAGGATGCCGCCCTGTGGGGTATTGATGGGCAGATACAAATGGGTGTCACAATCCACGGGGTGGCTTGCCCAATACTCATCAAAAGCCGTGAATAAATAGAGGCTGCCATTGGCGTCCATTCTGTGCAATCTGCTGATATTCTCCAATTGCATGGGTATATAGAGATGCTGTCCATCCCAGGTGTAGTGGTTGTGCACGGGGAGCCTACGCTTTGGATAGCCAGGCAATAAGACATCATCTTTCCACACATAGATGTAGCCATTGGGCATGGCGTAAAAGAGCTCGTCTTCGCCATCGCCATCCAAATCAATAAAGGCAGCATTGATGGGGTTTTCGCCTTCGTATTCAGAACTCAATCTCCAGGAAAACCGTACGGAAAAGCTCATCCTGTTGCTGCTGTGGCTGATGTCGTAGATCTCCAGCGGAATGCCGCCATAATAGCTTTCAGCTGTGGGCAGGCTCATGATGCCATCATGCATGGGATGACCAAAGTAGTCGTTATTTCCATAACGGAAGGCATCGAAGGGGCTGCCCCATTTGTAGATATCATATACGGAGCTATCCAGATGCTGGATGCCATCGGCTTCTTCCAGGTCCACGCCTTTGTGGTGGGCATTGCCGTTGATGCGGTTGAGGTCAAAATTGGGGGTGAATTTTTGGGCTATCACCTCTTCATCGATGTGCCAAATGAGGAGTCCGGAACCATCCTGCAAGATAGCTTGACCGGGAGGGAAGGGGCCGCCCAAGCCGGGCAGAAAGAAATCCCACTCACAGCCGGCATAGCGGTTTTTCATAAAGTTAAAGTAGGGTAGTAGTGGGGCTTCCTCATAATAATCCTGCTCACCTTCTTCCAAGAGTTTGAAGCTGAAGCTGGGCTGATTGTTATAGGGATCAAGGCTGCCATCGGGGTTTTGCTGACGGTTTTCGATTAGATAGTATTCCGTCTCTGAGATGGGGACTTTGTATAGCCGCCGGGCATAAGGTGAGTGATCCAGCCAATAATCCACTGGCAAGGCATCCATATCCCCGCTTACCACGATGGGGTCTTCCCATCCCAAAAACAACCTGCTGAAGGCTGAGAGCTGGGCTGGAACGTAACCGCTGGCATTCCACACCCCGGTGCCCATCAAGCCCCAATTGCCGATGCCCTGAGAGGCGCCGTCTGATGAATCGTTGTCAAACAAGGTGGGCAATCCCAAGACGTGTCCAAATTGATGTGCCAAAACACCGTAAATGCTAAAGAGATACACCTCTGCATCGGGCTCACCTTCGGGAGGGAAGTAATCCTGAAATTCATGCTCGGCAATGATCACGATATTGGTGAGGTGCACTCCATCGTTTGTTTCCAGGCCGGGATAGTCGTCATTATCAGGATCCAAGTGTGATTGCAGGCTTTTGCGGGTGAGGAAGGTGCTCCAGATTTGCTCTGTGTGT
>JAAYQD010000119.1 GCA_012519465.1 Candidatus Cloacimonadota bacterium | reverse complement strand
AGGCAACAAAAAAGTATGCTCCGGATATCCTTATCATCTCCTATTTTTTGCCCTTTTTCGCCCCCTCCTACATCCATATCTGTAAAAAACTGCCCCAATTGCGCAAGATCGCCTTGGTGCACAACCTACTCCCCCATGAAAGGATGCCGGGGGCAAAGACCTTTGCCCGGCTGCTGCTGACTCAATGTCAGATGAGCGTGTGCCTCTCGCAAACCGTGTTTGATGAATTGAAGAGCAAGATGCCCAACCACATCGCCCGCAAGGCGCGCCTGGGCTTTCATCCCATCTATGACAAGTATCTGGACTACGAATCTGAGGAGACGAAGCGGGAGCCCTTTACCATGCTCTTTTTTGGGCTGATCAAGCGTTATAAGGGCTTGGATATTCTCCTGAAGGCGGTGGCAATTGCCAAAGCTGAATTGCCGCAGCTGAAGCTACTGATAGCAGGTGAGGTGTATGGCTCGGATGAAGAGTATCTGAACCTGATCCATGAGCTGGATATACAGGGCAACGTGGAGCCGTATTTACAGTTTGTTCCGGATGCGGATGTAGCGGTGTTCTTTCAGCGCGCCAGCCTCTGTGTGTTGCCATATCGAGATGCCACCCAAAGCGGGATAATCGCCCTTGCCTATGCTTTTGGATTGCCTGTATTGGCTTCGCGTTTGCCAGGGATGGCGCAGTATATCGATGAGAACCGCAGTGGCTTGATGGTGGACGCCAATCCGGAACCAAGTCCGGAAGCATTGGCGGCTGCCATCGTGCAGTATTTTGATATGGTTATGTATGACAAGATGCATCCGGAGGTGGTGGAAAAGGCGAAGGAATATACTTGGCAGAAACTGGCAGAACTGGTGTTGGAGTGAAGAAGCTACTATTGATCAGCTACTATTTCCCTCCCTGTGGAGGTGCACCGGTGCAGCGCTGGCATAGGCTGTTGCCTCATCTGGTGAAGGCGGGCTGGGACGTGAGCGTGATAACTGCTGATGGTGCGGATTATCCATTTTTGGATGAAACCCTCCTGGAAGATCTGCCTCCATCCATCCGCGTGTATCGCACCAAAGCACCTGCACTATCCAAGCTATGGCGGTTTTTGTTTGGTAATAAAGCAAAACTGCCTCACGGTTCTTTGACGGTGGGCAAAGATTCCCCCCTCTTGCAAAGATTGTTGATTTGGGTACGGCTCAATCTCATTATCCCTGATATTCGTATCTTCTGGATGCCTTCAGCATATCGTAAGGCAAGGCAGATAATCCATAATCAGGGTATAAAGACGGTGATTACCACCGGACCACCACATTCCAATCATCTGGCAGGCATCAGGCTGAAGAAGGCGTTTAATCTGCGTTGGATTGCCGATTGGCGTGATCCTTGGACGGGAGTTTACTATCTGCAGCTCAATCCGCCATCCTTGATGGGAAGGGCTCTGCACAGGCATCTGGAAAAGAAGGTATGCAAAACTGCCGATCTGAACCTGGTGATCTCGCAGCACCTCATGGAAAACCTCCCAGAGGGTAAGAAGACACTCCTGCGCAACGGTTTTGATGAACAGGCAGTGGCAAGGGCGAAAGATATGTCTCTTACGCACGATAAGGGTGATTTTACCATTAGCTATATTGGGCAGGTGACGGAAGGGCAGGATTTGGCTGTATTGGCAAAGATAGTGCGTCCTTTAGCAGATAAGCCGGGGTTTAAGCTTAGCTTTGTGGGCAGCCGGTTGAATGATGCACAAAGGCAGATACTCTCAGAAGCGTTGGGCGATAAATGGGAGCTGATTCCTTTTGTGAGCCATCAGGAAGCCCTTGGCAAAATGGCATCCTCACAAGTGTTGGTTGTGCTCATTAATCACTATCCGGGCTTTGAGGGTATGATCACCACCAAACTGTATGAGTATTTGGCGATGGAGGCACCTATCTTGGCTATTGGACCACGTGGATCAGAGGCGGAAATATTGATTGATAAATATCAGGGAGGCATCTGTGTGGATGAGGGGCAGATAAAGGAAGCGCAAGAATGGTTAAACCATCAATACCAGCAATCTATGGCGGGGCTTCCCTTTTTGGAAAAGCAGGATGCATCTGAATTAAGTTCAGATTTCCAATCCCAGCTGCTGCTCAAAATGCTGAATTCTTAAGATTATTGTTGACAAAAAAGAGAGGGATACAGTTATGGCACAAATGGTAATGAGATTGCAAACGCATCACGCTATCAATAATAAATAAGATTAATAATCAAAAGAGGTAAACATGGCCAAGAATGCATCCGCTAAAAAGCGTTTGGTAACCGATGCAAAAAGGAATGCCCGTAATAACTTTGTAAAGCGCACCATTCATACGCTTTCCAAGAAGATTCACACTGATATGCCCATAGAGGAAAAGCAAGCGCTTTTGGATCAGATTTATTCCCAGCTGGATAAAGCCGTCAAAAAGGGTGTGATACACAAACGTACCGCCTCCCGCCGCAAAGCCCGCATCGCTGCTTATGTGAATAAAGAAGCCACTCCCGCTGAATAAGGGTTTGGTTTTTAGCTTATAATATTTCCAGGCTGACTACCTAAGGGGGGTTGGCCTGGAGGAGTTATCTTGGGAGCGAAAGGCTCTAAAAAGGGCAAAAAGCAAAGGTCCTGGCTGGTCAGGCTTCTTCGCTTTGTATTCTTTACACACTGTGTTTTCTGGGGCATCATCGCCTTCTTTTCACTTCTTTATAACTTCATCAATCCACCCATCACCCCTTTGATGCTGCAGCGTTATCTGATCAATGGATTCGATTGGCAAAAAAGGCAATTTATAGAGCTGGAGCATATCCCTTCCTCCACGGTGAATATGGTGATTGGCGTGGAGGATGCCAATTATTACAAGCACTTTGGCTTTGAATTTGGCGAGATTAAGAAGGCGCGAGAACGTAATAAGAAAGCAGGTAAGATCAGGTTTGGAGCCAGCACCATCAGCAACCAATTGGCACGCACCATCTTCCTGAATACAGACCGCAACTATCTGCGTAAATATCTGGAAGCCCAGGTGACCATTATCATGGAGATCACGCTCAGCAAGCGCAGGATGCTGGAGCTGTATATGAACTATGTGGAATGGGGCAAGGGGATTTATGGCATTGAGACTGCCTCCCTGCACTATTATGGGCGCAGCTGCAAGAGAATCAGCCGTGATCAATCCCGCAAACTGGTATCCATCCTCAGTAGCCCCATCAAATATAGCCCGCAGACCTATCACCTCTCCCCTTCCGCACGGCAACGTTATAACATGCTGGTGAGGTATTATTGATGGATGAAAAGTTTCTCCATCATATCTGGGATGGCTCGCACCTGAATCTGCAGCTTACCACCGTAAGTGGCAAACGCCTGCGCATCTCCTACTCCGGTCAATACAATACCAATAGAGGTCCAGACTTTTTGGGCAGTGGCATGGTGATGGATTCCCAGGCGCTGCGAGGAGATGTGGAGATTCATCAGCAGACCAGCGATTGGCATGCTCACAACCATTCTGAAGACCCCTATTATAACAATGTGATCCTGCACGTGGTTTATAAGCATAATACTTCCCGTGATCTCACCATCAAGGAAAACGGCGATAGAATTGAGATTCTGGAGCTGCAACACCAACTCAGCGAGGATATCGGGAAGCTGCTGCAAGAGCATCAGCCTCGCCTGCCCCTTTCGCGTCCAAGCTATTGTGACCTTCTCTCCGCATTGGATAAAGACAGGTTGCAGATGACGCTGAAGAACATTGGCATGCAGCGTTTGCAGGGCAAGGTGCGCCGCTTTAATGCCAGCCTGATGTTTAGCGATTTTGATCAGATTATGTATGAAGGCATCCTGGAAGCCATGGGTTATGACAAAAACAAGACTGCCATGCTCTCCCTGGCTCAGGCTTTGCCCCTTTCTCTGCTCTTGGAATGGCGCCGGGATGGATTGCAGGCTGTGGAGATACTATCCATCCTCAGCATGGCAAGTGGACTCTTGAAACGCTCTTCCAAGCTGATCCCGCCAGAGATGTATCAGACATTGCAATCAAGCTGGGAGCATCAGAATAAATACGCAACCAGTTTGGATATCGATTGGCAGCTATTCAGGATACGCCCTGCCAACCATCCCATTTATAGATTGATTGCCAGCCTGCCCATGGTGTTGCGCTATGGAGAGGATGGCTTGATGGCGTCTCTCTTAAACCTATTGCATCCCCGTCTTCCGCAGAAGACCATAGAAAAGGCATTCTTGGAGATGTTTGTAAATACCACCCTCCCCGGTGCCGAAGCCCTGCCACGTCCTGGGAAAGGTGTGCTCAATAACATCTATATCAATATCTGCCAGCCCATCTTTTATCTATGGGCACAAAAGACCAGCGATCAGGATTTACTCTCTCAGGTAAGCACTGCCTTTCAAAACTATGGCGGTTTGGCTGAAAACCACCTCACACGCAGCATGGTCAGCCACATAGATCCGTCTTACCAAAAGCTGATCAATTCCCATGCCATCTATCAACAGGCACTCATTGAATTGCACCAACGCTATTGCCAGTTTCATTACTGTGATGAATGCCGGAAGCTGCGCACACTCTGATTTTATGCTTATTCCAATTGACATCCCTTCAAAATAATGATTGACAGTAATATGGTGATCAAAAAACCTTATTCACAGCCTCCCATCCTCTTGATATCCAGTGATGGTGCTGCATAAGAGGTGTTTTAGCTGAATGCCTCACACCAAATAGGAATCTATATGAAAAAGATATTTTTGTTTTTAACTGCTCTTGCTCTTCTTGTGGGCACCAATGCCTGCAAATGCAGCAGGAGCTCTCGCAACCTGCCTGATAAATCCTTGAAGGATCAGATTGCCGCCTTTGCCCCGCTCCCCAGCGGCAAGGAGCTCTTGCGCAGTTTTACATCCCTTTCCCCCAAAGAATACACAGCGCTGGCATCTATCGAAGATTACCTGGGCAAACCGCAAGCCTCTCACATTGCCTTTGCCTTGGGTGTGCAGTATTATGACGCCCTCTTGGCTTGCAAAACAAACAACAAAGCCCGTGCCACCCAGCTTTCGAAGGTCATGCTTGCCTCCCCAAAGACGCTGAAGCTGGATATAGATACCAAGACGCTGGATACAGACATGAAGGAACTTCTGAAAGCCTCCAACTGGTCCAGACTGGAGACGTATTTTGATGGCTTTACCAAGATGGTGGCAGACAGCCTCAGGCAAAATGAGGAATATGAGCTGTACACTCTTTATAATCTGGGAACTTGGATGCAGGGCATAAATCGTATCAGCACCCATCTTCTGGAGGATTATCAGGCTGGTGCCACTGTGGTGCTGCACCAGCATGAGGCGCTCAATTCCCTCTTGTCAAACCTCGAATTGATGCAAGATCCCGCATTCACAGAAGCTCCCTTTTTCACTCAAACCCTGCCTCTCCTCACCCAAATTCACCAGATCATACTATCAGATACCAACACCAATTACACAGCTGAGCAGCTTACAGAACTCCAGGAAGCCAGTGCCCAGCTTAAGAGCATCTTCCAACAATGAACAACCCTTCCTTACACCATATTTCACCACCGGCAAAGAGGTAGCCAATGAAGCATATCTATTACTTGTTGATTGTCTTATTGCTTTTGCAATCGGCAATGCTGTGGGCAAATACCACGTCCAGCTTTACCATCAGCGATAAACCTTGGGATAAAGGCGAGGCCTTGATTCTCAATTGGAATCTGCCGGATGGCTATGACAGGCTGAATCTCCAAAAGGCCGATTCCCTGATGGTT
>JAAYQD010000004.1 GCA_012519465.1 Candidatus Cloacimonadota bacterium | reverse complement strand
GTTCCGTGCTCATGAGGATTATGACAGGCAAGCACTATATATCACAAACGAAGCTATTTTAAAATTCACAAACTTCCTGTTTAGTTTCAATTTTACGCTTGAGGAAAACACCCTGTATGATGAGGACCTTGAGCTCAATCCGGAATTTTTGGGCATAATCTTTGAAAAGTTAATCAATAAAGCCCATGGCGCTATCTATACCCCACGCCTGGAAGTAGATTTTATGTGTCGCCTCTCTTTGGTGAAATACCTCCAGCAAAACAGCTTGGCCACGATTAGCCTGGAAAATCTCTATAAGCTTTTCTTCCCGGAATACAGCAACGATGAAGCCCAAACAGCCGGAGACTTTACAGAAACCGAGGCAAAGGACTTGTTGGACAAACTGGAAACCGTTACCGTGTGTGATCCTGCCATCGGTTCTGGTGCCTTTGCCGTGGGCATGCTGAATGTGATCGATGAGATCGAATGCTCTATTTACAATCACTTTTTACCAGATACACCCATCAGCAGCCCCTATGAACGTAAAAAACGCATCATCTTTCAATCTCTCTATGGTGTGGAAGTAAAGCAATGGGCGGTTTGGATTACACAACTAAGATTGTGGATCACCCTGCTCATTGAAGCAGAGGATAGCTTCAAACACAGCGAAGAGCCTCTGTTGCCTTCCTTTGATTTCAAGATCAGGCAAGGCGATTCCCTGATCCAAATGCTGGGCAACAGTCTTTTCCCTGTATCCGGAGAAGGCGCCATCCCTGCAGATATCACACGCAAAATACGCGATCTTGTGAAACTTAAAACTGAGTATTTCTATAACAAGTGCCCTCAGCAACTGCATGAGATCGAACTAAAACACAAAGCGCTATACACAAGTATCCTCGACAAAAGAAAGAAAACCCTGAATCAGAATCTATCCAGATTGAAGGGAGTATTGAAACCAGAGGTTCAATCCAGTCTTTTCGATACCGATATTCAAGCCGAGATTGACTTTGCCACAAAAGAATACAAGCGTGAGGTTGAAGAACTTGAGTTTCAGATTGACAAAATTGATCATGAAATCAGCCAGATAAGCTCAAAGAATCTACCCTTTATCTGGAGAATAGACTTCCCTGAGATCTTTATCGGAAAGGGTGGGTTTGACATTGTTATCGGTAATCCACCATATCTACATAGTGGCGAAATAAGCGACCCATTAGGTAGATTTAAGAACGACAAGTATAAAGCCCTTTTGCGAAAAATGGCTGAGTTAGACTTCCCAAACGATATCAGTGAAAAAAGAATTGATGGCAGAAGTGACCTTTACACTTTTTTCTATGTAAGGGGGTTAAGACTCATTAATCCGCGGGGCTACGTCACTTATATCTGCTCAAATTCATGGCTTGACGTTGAGTATGGGTATTGGTTACAAAGGTTAGTATTAGAGAAATGTACACTACATTACCTGTTCTATAATCAAGCCCAACGGTCGTTCAAGAGAGCAGATGTTAATACAATTATTAGCACCGTTAGTTTCTATAAAAGCAAGAGCGTGTCTTCGCATAAAAGTAAGTTTATAACATTTAAACTTCCATTTGAGGAATGCATTTATACAGAAAACCTCCTCCTTATGAGTGAGACAGAACAACTCATTGATTACTCTGATGTCAGGATCAATCCTGTTTCTTTGGAGGAAATTATACAAAATGAATTAGAACTGCTGGGGACTGAAGACAATCCAATAGTTAGTAATAGTTTTCATGGAACTAAGCTTGGTAGCTTGTATCTGGTAGCACCAAAAGTATATTGGGATTTATTCATAAGAAAGAAAAGACATTTGCGACCTCTAAGATCATTCTTCGATTATAAACGAGGATTGACAACTAATTG
>JAAYQD010000118.1 GCA_012519465.1 Candidatus Cloacimonadota bacterium | reverse complement strand
TGCCACTCTTTTAGCAGCTTCTTCAATTGTGGCAACACCCATTTGCGATAGTGCAAGGCTGTAAGCGGAAACAAAAGCCGGCTTTGTGCGAATGTCACATTTATAACCCTGAATTCCGGGGTTTGCTCAATGCGGATGCCCGGATTGCCGGGGAAATGGGTTGCTAATACGGTGATATCATAAAACGAGCTAAGAGCCTGCACCTGATGCTTCACGAAGATCCGCAAGACGGGATTCTCAGGTGTGGGATACAGATCGGATATCAAGAGCAGTTTCCGCCGTCTGGGAGACATCAATTTCCCCTTGCCTCTTGTGATAATCCGCCCTGAATAAAAAGGGCAGAAACACCTTCTATCCGATTCATAATTAAGGTGCTTGCGCTCATTGTTACCTATCCTTATCCTATCTGTTACATCGTTTTGGATGTGAATATACACAAGGATTCAAACCTTGATGGCAAGTCAAGCCTTTTTTTATCCACCATGTTTCTTGGTTTTACCGTCTATCAATCTATCTTTATCCAGTTTTACCCTTTACAATGCTTTGACAGGTGCCTCATCTTTTTGGCATCAACATAATTAGCCGATGGTAACGCCCTGACACGTATTACATTGGCATGCGTTCAGCAAGCCTGGAAAGCCTGTATTGGCATGAAAACAACTAAAACTGCTAACTGCTTGATATATTTTCAGTTTTGCCTTGACGCAAAATGGGCTATATTATAAATGGGTTCTGAATAAATAAAATGAGGTATACGATGAAAGGAAGAGTTAAATGGTTTAACAAGAACAAAGGATACGGTTTTATTATCACCGAAGATAATAAAGAATACTTTGCCCACTGGAAATCCATCGTGACAAACTCACCGATGGAGCTTAAAGTATTGGAGCAGGATGAAATGGTCACCTTTGATCTGATGAATACAGACAAAGGTATACAGGCGATCAATATCATTCGCCTCAATGGCTAATTCGCCTCTCTAATTGAGATTGGGTCCGGTTTTATCCAAAATCGGGCTCTTTTTTTATGAATACTTTTCTGCCTACAAGCCCCCAGGAGCTCGCCGTTCGCGGCTGGGATGCCTTGGATATTATCCTTATCAGCGGCGATGCCTACGTGGATCACCCCTCCTTTGGCACGGCTTTGATCGGACGTGTGTTGGAGGCGGCAGGCTTTCGTGTGGGGATCATTGCCCAGCCGGATTTGGCCAACGATGAGGCACTCCTCAGGCTGGGGCGTCCCAAACTCTTTTTTGGCGTCAGCTCCGGCAATATGGATTCCATGGTCAATCACTATACAGCCCAGCGTAAATTGCGCCATGACGATGCTTACAGCCCTGATGGACAGGCGGGTTTGCGCCCCAACCGGGCTGTGATAATCTATACCAATCACCTCAAGCGGCTGTTCAAGGATGTGCCGGTGGTGATTGGCGGCATCGAGGCATCAATGCGCCGGCTGGCACACTACGACTATTGGCAGGATAAGGTGCGCTCCTCCATCTTGGCGGATAGCAAGGCGGATATCCTGGTGTATGGGATGGCGGAAAGGGCTATTGTG
>JAAYQD010000117.1 GCA_012519465.1 Candidatus Cloacimonadota bacterium | reverse complement strand
CAAGAGGTTGATAAACTGCCATTCGTTGGGGGCAAAATTGGTGCCAAATGTATCACGAGGCTTGCCCGCCTTGGTGAAGATACGGCAATACTGGCGGAATTCCTCCCAGGTTTTGGGGAAATAACTGGGGTCCAAACCCGCCCTGTAAAACTCGTCTTTATTATAGAAATAGGCGCGCACGCTTTTGTTGAAGGGAAAAGACCAGATGCTATCCTGATAAGTGATGGAATTGAGAAATACCGGATACATATCATCCAGATCTGCCTGCCCAAAGTTTGGATCCTCCTGGATGAGGCGGGAGATATTTACCAATACATCTGCTGCCACATATTTGGCAGTCCAGGATTCAAATACCTGAGCGATATCCGGCTGCTTTTTGTCCTGGATGGATGCCATCAGCTTTTGGGATAGTGCCGTGTAGCTGCTAATGGAATTGGCAACCACCTCAATATCCTTGTGAGTGCGGTTAAACTCGCGGATCATCTCATTGAGCGTATCCCCCAAAGGGCCGCTCAATCCATGCCAAAAGCTTATCCTTACCTTGCCGGATTGGCTGGCTTTGCCGCATCCGCCAAAGAGCAGTGCCAAAGCCAAGATGATGATGACGAATCTCTGCATCAATATCTCCTCGTCTGTATTAATAAAACCTTAGATTGCCTTTATATCAAAGAGGGGATTGCAGTCAATATCTTTTTTTGTCATTGCCGTTTCACCGCTGTTATTCATCAATTCTCACCCATCATTCATGGTGAGCCCAACCGCCTCCCCCTGTTCCCTGCACAAGCTGTCTTATCCTGACATAGATAGACACTTTTTTGCAACACCTATAAGTTAGGGGACAGGTATTTGTTTTAAGGAAAGCAAGGTGATGGTTTTAGAGATATTATGACTGCGTGATATAATAAATTTAGAAATGTTGCTTTAATTAAATAACATGGCTAAAGCCAGGGGATACAAGGACTTGCCACTCCTTCCCTGTTAACCACCCTTGTACCACCCTTGTCTCACCCTTGTCGAGACAAAGGAGAGACAAGGGTGGCTAATGGGCAAGAAAGGTGTTTTGGGGATGGGGATAAAGCACTTTTGGGCTGGGGATATGCCAGCCTATGTGCCTATATGTCTGCAATTTAACACTTCAAGGGGCTTAAAGAGGCAGGGATATCTTTTTGCCGGTTTTGGCAGATTGATAAATAGCTTGGATGATTTCCACGGATTTGCGTCCATCACGGCCGTCTGTGGAAGGAACGTCGCGCCCCAAAAGCACGTCTATCACGTTGCGATAATAGGGGTTGTGTCCAAAACCATACACGTTTGGCGGCTGATAGTTTGCATCCAGGGCAATGCGGTCGTCATCATCGTAATCCTCAAATTCCCATTTTTCAATCTTGTTCACTGCCACACCGCCCACTTTTACGGTTCCCTTTTCACCGATAATGGTGATGGAGCCTTCAAAGTTTTTGGGATAGGTGAGCATGGTGACGTTGAGGGTGGCGAGGATGCCGCTGCGGAAATGCAGGATGGCACAGCCGGTGTCTTCCGCTTCGATGCTGCGCGCCATCGTGGAGGTGTATGCCATCACGCTTTCCACGTTGCCCAACAGCCAATAAATGGCATCCACATAGTGGCTGGCTTGGTTCATGAAGGCACCACCGTCAAATTCCCAGGTGCCGCGCCATTTTTCCGCATCATAATAGGCCTGGGGGCGTTGCCAAAAGACGTTGGATTGGGCAAGGTAGATTCTGCCAAAGCGGTTCTTTTCCACGGCTCTTTTCAATAGTTGCAGGGTGGAATTGAGGCGGTTTTGCTTTACCACAAAGAGGGGCACATGGTTGTCATCACAAGTTCTGATCAGCCGGTCGGCTTGTTCAATGGTGATTGCCATCGGTTTTTCGGTGATTACTGCGGCTTTGGATTTGGCAACGTCGATCCCGATTTGGGGATGTGAACCGCTGGGGGTGCAGATGCTGACGGCGTCCAGCTCCTCTTTTCTTAGCATTTCCTGATAATCCTGATAAACGCCGGGGATGTTGTATTGCTCTGCCATTGTTTGGGCTTTTTCGGGGATAATATCGGCAACTGCCACAAATTCCGCATCCGGGAATTGTGACACTGCATCAAAATGGTTTTTAGAGATTCGGCCACAGCCGATGAGTCCAAGCTTTATTTTCTTCATTCGATCCTGCCTGTTTTATTGAGAGTGGTATGCTTTTCAAAACATCTTCCAAAGATGCATTGAGCATTGAAAGCCAAGATTGATATTGGGCTCATTTTGTAAAGTAGTTTTTTGTGGCAAAAAAGAGACGACTCCAATAACCATCACCCTGGCAAACCATTAGGGATCTTCATCCTCACCTTTCCCGCAACAATAAATTGCTACAAAATACCAGGTTTGGCAGGCAAAACTTTCTTTTTTGTTGACACATATGGCATGATGAAATATCTTATCTTGAGAAGATCAATACTTTGGGAGAACAAATATCAGGCATGGAAGCACACATTCTTTTGGTGGATGACGACCGCCTGCTCTTGGAGGTGGTGGGAGAATACCTTGAAGCCAGCGGCTATGCCGTTGACATGGTAGAAAGTGCACCCCTGGCATTGGAGAGGTTTATCCCAGGAAAGTATAAGCTGGCAATCTTGGATTTGATGATGCCTGAGATGAGCGGGGTGGAATTGATGAGGGAACTTTTGAAACTGGATGAGAATCTGTTTTGCTTGATTATGACAGGGTTTCCCACGGTGGAAACCACCCATCAGGCGATGCAGGAGGGAGCATCCGATTATATCATCAAACCGTTTCAATTCCCAGAACTCCTGAATGTGGTGCAAAAATACGTTTGAAGCAAAGACATATGACCAAATCAGCCTATGACATCCATCTGACAACTATGGAGACGGCAGATAAATTCCAGCCCGTCTTGTGGACCAATCCCCTTTTTATGACTGAAGCCGCCAAGGTGTATGATCTGGAGCCCAAGCTGCTCTTGGCTTATAAGGGTGAGTTTTTGGCTGCCGCCCTCCCCATCTATGAAAAGCGCAGAATAGGCAGCGTGAGCCTGGTGATAAACCCTTCCTCCTACTATCAGGAGCTGCAAATCTGGCATCAGGAAGAGACCCCTGCCCCACGCCGGCTCTTGGATGAATTGCAGATTACCTCTGCCATGGCGCTTTATCTGAAAGAGCATTACCGCAATATCGCCTTCAATCTATCCCCTGGGCAGGTGGATGTGCGCGGCTTTACGTGGAATGGGCTCAAGGCATTGCCCTTTTATACCTTTACACACCAGCTGGATCAAGAGCTGAGCCCCATTCGTGATGAGCGGGAAAAGCTGAGGCGGGCGGAAGCCAGGGGATATCAGTGGCACAGGGGGCTGGATGTGGAGGCATTCCTGACACTGAATGAAGCATTGGAACAGCGCAAGAATCGTGCAATCGTGCTGCATCCCCAGCGGATGAGGGGATATATAGAAAACCTGCATGCGGCAGGGCTCTTGAGGCAATACAACGTGAGCCGTGATGGCATCATCAAAAGCTCGAACCTACTCTTGACCGATGGAGGTGAGGAGTCATTTACCATCCTGCGTGCCAGCGATAGAGCGGAGATGAGGTATGGAGTGAGCGCCTGGCATACCCAGCAGCTGGTAAACGACCTCAAAACCCAGCATCGCATGCTGGATCTCTGTGGCGGCAATACCCCTGATGTGGCACGCTTCAAAGCGGCTCTGGGTCTGCAACTAAAGGTTTTTTATCGCATCACAAACTAAGCGGGCTTGGTTTTTTTATTGACGCAATAGCCAAAGTGGCGTATTTAGTTTATTGTATAGAATAATCAGTAAAAGAGGAAACATGAAACGAATTTGCGTGCTTAAAGGCGGCTCCTCTTCGGAGCGGGAAATCTCTTTGCAAAGCGGTGCAGCAGTGGCTGAAGAACTGACCAAAATGGGCTATCAGATATATGAGGCGGATCCGGCGGATTACCCTTCCATAGAGGATTTATTGGCTTATCTGAGACAGATGGATGCGCAATTGGTGTTCATTGGCCTCCATGGAGGCGAGGGAGAGAATGGCAAGATACAGGCAGCCCTGGAATTGGCGGGCATCCCCTTTACAGGCAGTGGATTTGCCGCTTGCAGCCTCAGCATGGATAAATATCTTTCCAAACTGTTGGTAACGGCAGAAGGGATTCCCACCCCCGCGTGTATAATGTTAAGAGAGAATCTGATCTGCGACTATAACACCTGCGAAGACCTGATAGGCTTTTTGGGAAACCTGAGCCTGCCCGTGGTGGTGAAGCCAAATGACGGCGGCTCTTCCGTGGGAATATCGCTGGTGAAAACGATAGAGGAGCTGAAAGACGCCGTGAATCTTGCATTTAAAGAATCAAATGGAGTGTTGATAGAGGAATTCATCCCCGGACGGGAGCTGACAGCCACGATTTTGGGCGGCAAGGCCTTGCCCATAGTGGAGATCAAGCCCCGTGAGGGATGGTATGACTATCAGAACAAATACACCTCCGGCAATACGGAATATATCGCTCCGGCAGTGTTGGACCCAGCTGTGGCACAGCTCATCCAGCTTTATGCCACGCGCATCTGGCGTGCCTTTGGTTTGAGAGGCTATGCCCGGATGGACTATAGATATGACGGATCACAAGCATGGTTTTTGGAAACAAACACCCTGCCCGGCATGACCTCGCTCAGCCTCACGCCAATGGCAGCAAAGGCTGATGGGATAGGCTTTGCCGAGCTTTTAGAACAAATAATACAGCTAAGCATATGATCAATGGAGGTCTTATGAAGCACCAACTTATAGTTTTTATCGCCCTGCTCCTGATTCTGACACCACTGGCTGCCAGAAACACGAGCTTTACAGCCACCTTCATGCCGCCTCAGGTGTGGGTAAACTCCTTCAACTTTACCAGCTTTGACCCCACCAGGCCGGACCTGCAACCCATGCTTACCACCCTGAGCATCACCCATGTTGATGCAGGAGAGGCACGCGTCAGGATGAAGGTGGAAGTGCGCTGGAATGATGTAACCATCACCCAGGCGGAATTCATCACCGTAGAGAGTATCGGAGCCATTCCGGTTACTTTTCAAAATAGTGAACTGGTGAGCGAGGATGCCGGCGGCCGCTTTACCAAAGTAAGCGGTGGAGAGTTTAGCTTGAAACAGATTCTGAACCATGAATCCCTCAAAAGCGCCTTGCAATCAGGATACTTTCCAGATGGGATGCTGAAAATCAGGGTCTCTTTGAGCAGCAACCTTGAGAGCCCCAGCTATGGCAACCCTGTTGACTTTATCATCAACGTGCGTAATGCAGACGTAATCCATCTCATAGCTCCGGGAACCAGTATTGGCGGAGTTCCCCCGATGGAATCCATCAAGCCCATCAATTTCACTTGGAATGCCATCCGCTCCGGCTTCAACCTTGTGTGGCTGCAAATCAGGGAATTCTCTCCCATCCAGCCGCCCACAACCGGCAACGTGAGCCATACGGGCAAGCTCTTTTACGAAACTCCCAACAAAGAGGAGGCAAAGCGACTGGCAGAGGGCATCAATTTTGCAGACTTCCTGCCGTTTAATGAAGAACACTATTACGCCTGGCAAATCACCATGGATAAATACGATGAGAGCAATCCCCATGTAAAGGGTGAAGAGAGGCCTCCCTCCCAGCGCTATGGAGACTTTCCCAAAGGCAGCACCGCCCAGAGCAACTGGTTTGTCTTCAAGTATGTGTCTGATTCCAATATCGCCCATAATATAGATGAAATACAGGCATTCCTGCACCTTCTGGATCACCCCCTTATCAATAGCATCATCACCTCTGGCTATAGACCCACGGGGATTATCAATTCCAATGGATACAATTTCACTGGCAGTGAAGTGATAAATATCTTGGAGGCTATTCCCCAAGAAGAAATGACAATCCGGATTACAGAGTGAGGGAGGAAGCCATGAAAAAGACAATCATTATTCTGGTTCTCAGTGTGTTGGCTCTGGGAATGCTGAACGCCCGGGAAGTGGGCTTGATTACTGGCTCCAAGGGCAATGTATCCCTCTCCCGCAATGCCAAAAAGATATCCTTCAAGATAGGTGATATCGTGCGTAATAAGGATGAAATCCGCACCGGAAAGGAATCCTTCGCTGCTTACAAATATCTGGATGGCTTCTCCAATATCAAGGTGTTTTCAAACTCCCATGTGGTAGTGACTGCCACCACCAAAGACAAAGCGATGAACAAAACCACCAAGGTAAACAAGGGCAGCGTTTTTACCAAAGTGACGCCAGGCAAGAAAGGCAGCATGACGGTGAGCACGCCCACCACCGTGGCTTCTGTGAAAGGCACGGAGCTATATACATCTTTCACACCCAATGAAGGCACCACATATATCGTGGTCTCCGGTTCTGTAAGCATCGAGATTCCCAAAACTGGAGAGAAGGAAGACGTGGACGCTGGACAAACCGCCTATATAGACAGCTTTTTGAAGATGATGGTGCGTAAAACCACCGAGGAAGATATCGCCATGTTGGATGCCGAAGAACAGGCGGCGATAAAAGGCAGCCAGCCCAGCCGCATCCGCATCCAGATGACCGATGAAGAAGATAACATCAAATACATCGAGATAGAGTATTAAACCTGTGCCATGGAGAAGAGAACTATGAAAAGAACACTGTTAGCCCTTATCCTAATCAGCCTCACGGCAATGTCTTATGCTCAAATGACAGCACAGGTGATAGCCCAAAACCAATCCCCTGATGCCTATACCTTTGGCAGTAACGTGAATATGCGCATCGAAGTGAACCAAGGCAATGAACTGATAAAGGGCGTATATATCAGATACCGCCCCATCATCAAAGACGCCCCTGACTATCGAAAGATAGCCATGAACCCCAGATCCCCCGGCTCAGATATCTGGGAAGGCACCATCAAACACTCTGATATCGGGGATAAAGACATAGAGTATTACATCGAATTTACCCTGCTGGATGACAGCGTGGAGAAGATGCCATGGGATATGGATGTAAATGGTGCATACATGCTGGTGGCAGGAGCGCTAAAAAGCCGCCTGGAGGATGGCTTTGTGCTGTTGAGCCAGGATGGAGACATAGACCAAAGTGACGGCTTTATCTTTGCCGTTTCCTATCTTACCATTGCAGACCATGTGGATGAAAACAGCATCCGCGTGTGGGTGGGCGGCAAGGACGTTACCAAAAAAGCTACCATCACCGATAATACCATTATTTACCGCGGAAGTGCACAAGCTGGCGAAGTGCGCGGCATGATAACTGCCCAAATTGATGGAGAGAACGTGCAATCCCCCACCTGGACCACCACCTCCACGGGCAAAATAAGGCTCCCCATCACCTACTACGGAAGCGTCAACTTTGCCTCCAATATCTACGATTACAATATCAAAGACCCCCAAAGCAGCTCAATCAGCTCTGGTTATGATAGCAAAAATGAATTTGTGGGCTGGGGAGACGTGACCGCCAGCATGGGCAGGATCACCGCATTCTCCAATATCTATATGAATTCCCACGAATCGTCCAAATACCAGCGCATCAATCGCTACACCCTGGGTCTCAGGCTTCCCTCCTTTGAGATAATTGCCGGAGACTACAGTCCCAGTATTAGCTCGCTCACCATGAACAACCGCAACCTCTTTGGACTATCCGGTCGCCTCTATAGCCAAGGCGTTTCCCTGGAGCTCTCCGCAGGTGAAATGCAAAGAGCCACCCTGCTCAAAGATGAAGACAACACACCCTTGAGCTCCACCTTCAAGCAGGAAGCAATCGGCTTCAGACTGAGAATGGGACCGGAGGACGGCTTTTCCATAGGCATCAATGGCACCCGCAACCGTGATATCATCTCCTCTTTGGATGAAAATGCCATCATCCTGGGTGATCCCGATGCTGGCAAAGATGGCGGTGATGATGCAGATGACACCGAGCCTTTGCAAAACTATATCGTGAAGCCTCAAGACAACCTGGTGCTAAGCGTGGATGTGAGGCTTAATATCCCAGACCAGAGGGTGGTTTTGGGCGCAGAGCTGGCAGGCAGCCTGTTGAATAGAGATACCAGAGGCGGCGTCTTTAGTGATGAAGAGCTGGAACAAATAGGCGGATTCACCAATCTAACCTCCAAGATTGACCTCACACAGCTGGCAGATATCTTTGTGGTAAACCGCAATATGGAACCCCTGTATCCCAACAGAGAAAACCTCAATTGGCTGGCGTGGATGGCATACTTTCGCACCTACTTTTGGAACAACCTCTTCAATATCTCCTACAGCAACACCGGCTCTGCTTTCAACGCCCT
>JAAYQD010000116.1 GCA_012519465.1 Candidatus Cloacimonadota bacterium | reverse complement strand
TCCATGGAAAAGACGCTGTTGGTGGGCGATTATCTGGTGGCGGACAAGATGAAGTATTTCTTTAGTGATCCCAAGCGTGAGGATATCGTCACGTTCCGCTATCCCAAAATAGAGGAAGGCACGCCCGAGCATCCAGATTCTGTAAACGATTTTATCCGCATTCTGCATCCCCTGTATTTGAATAAAAAAGTGGCTTTCAGCAAGGCGCCGCTCACCTTTTTTCATATCACCTATTATGCCCGCAAGAATGTGGTGAAACGGGTGATTGGCATGCCCGGAGATGTGGTTGAAATACGCGATAAGATTGTGTATATCAATGGGGAAAAGTTTGAGAGAGGGTATGAGTGTTATGACGTAGCCGATCCCGCTCCTCCCTTGAGTCCATTTCGTGTGTTTGAGCATAGGTTTGAACCGGGAAACTTGGATTACGTGAGCCAAAGCCGCTGGTATGAAAAGCATATCGATTCCTCTGCCTTCACAGACAGCACCTCTGCCTGGATAAGGGGCGGGGTGTTTAACCGTGATTGGTTTGGTCCCATCAAGGTGCCCCCTGGCAAATACTTTGTTTTGGGCGATAATCGCGACGTGAGTGAAGACAGCCGGTATTGGGGCTTTTTGGATAGGAGTGATATCACGGGCACGCCGCGGGTTATATTCTTTTCCAAAGGTATAGAATACAACAAGATAGGGGATATTCCCCACGTTCGATGGGACAGGATTTTCCGGTTGACCCGATAGCGGTTTATTTACACAACCCCTTTTGCCTCAGCCTTTGCCCTTATTGCTCGTTTTATCGGGTGCCGTGGACGCGTGGCGCCCAAAAAGAGTATTATGAGCTGCTATTGAAGGAGCTGGAATTGTGGGAAAAGCGCATTGGCAGAGGGATTGAGGCACGAACGATATACTTTGGCGGGGGCACGCCATCTCTCTTGGAATCACAGTGGATTAGTGAGCTGTGCCAGCGTTTGGGGCTGGAAGGCAAATCCCCTGATGTGGAAGTGACCCTGGAGATCAATCCCATCCAGGTGACAGAAAGCTTTTTGCATGGTCTTAGCAGCACCCCGGTAAATCGTATTTCGTTGGGTGTGCAATCCTTGAATGATGAGGCTCTGGGCTATTTGGGCAGACGCCACAAGGGGAGCCAGGTTCCGGGTGCAATCAAGCTGCTGCGAGAGCATGGCTTTGATAATGTGAGTGTGGATTTGATGTATGGCATCCCTCTCATGGATGTGGCTGATTTACAGCGTGATTTGGAGGGGTTGATAGCTCTTGAGGTGGAGCATATATCATGTTATCTCTTAACCTTGGATGAAGATAGCACCTTGTATGCCGAGATAGAGCGCGGGGATTCTCCTCCTCTGCCGGATTCCGAAGAATGCCGCAAGCAGTATGAGCTAATCATCCAAACCCTGCGTGATGCCGGGTATCATCATTATGAGATTTCCAATTTTGCCCGTAGCGGTTATGAGAGCAAACACAATCTATCATATTGGCAGATGGAGCCTTATCTGGCTTTGGGAGCCTCTGCCAGTGGCTGGCTGCCGCCGCTGTTTTATACCAACCCCAATGATTTGACAGAATACAAAGAACAGATACAAAGAGGGGAGCTGATGCCGGATGCGGAGGAGCTTGACGGCACAGCGCAGATTGACACTGCCCGGATGATGGGCTTGAGGCTGCTTAAAGGTATTGATAGCAGCGTATTCGAGAAGCGTTTTGGAGGATGGTTGTCTGATGAAAGACAGGCAAAAATCCAAGCCTTGCAAAAGATAGGCATGATCAAGTGGCAGGATGGAAGGCTGTGTTTGAGCGATGAGGCGCTATTTGTATCCAACAGCGTGATAGGAGAGCTGTTGTGAAGCTTGTGAATTTGCGCGCCATGCTGGCAGACGGCCTTGCCGGCAGTCCACTTATCAACCACGCTTATTTTGCCGGTGGCTGTGTGAGAGATTATCTGCTTGATCCCCAATCCCAGCCACATGATGTGGATATCGCCGTGGAGCTGGAAAACGGAGGGGCACTCTTGGCGGAGGAGATTCATCAGCGCTTGGGCGGCAGCGTTCCTGTGGTTTATAATGCATTCGGCACGGCATCCTTGGTGTTGGACGGCGTGAGGATGGAATTT
>JAAYQD010000115.1 GCA_012519465.1 Candidatus Cloacimonadota bacterium | reverse complement strand
TCCCTATCTCTCACTTCCTGGTTGGAGAGATTGATCACAAACACCATGAGGATGGTGGTGCAAAGAATGAGTGAAAGCAGGTAAAAGAAGCTATGCCTATTCTTTTTAGCTTGCAGATACGCACCAAATACGGTCAACAAGCCCACGATGGCAGTGCCGATGCTCTTGATGAACATCGCCGGAGTATTAACCCAGCGGGTAAGGGTCTCCAAATCAAAGAACTGCAGTCCCAAATAACGGAAGAAATGAAAGCCCATTTGCTCTTTGAAGAATGAGGCACGTCTCACAAAGAATGAGGTCTCACCATATTGTTTGCGCAACACATAATCCATAAACATCTTCAGATTGCCGGGATGGCCTTCATTGATGAAGGGCCTGTCTTCAGCTCTGATCAAGAGGTATAGATGTGAGGAAACTCCCACCACCAATAAAGCGGCAGCCAACAACCAGAGGCGGGGATCAAATTCATCCCTGAGTTCAAACCACAACAGAAGAATCACTGTGAGGGCAAATCCCCACTTATCAAAATCATCTATCTGTAACCCATGACCTATCGTGCCAAAGACGAAGTAGTCAAAGATAATTGCCACGGTATACCCCACCACTTTGGGCCAGAAGCTGGGCTTGGTGGTTCCATCCCTAAAGAGCGGATATACAACAATGAAGAGGATGGCGGGGGCGATTTGCAATGCCGTTTGGTGCACGCAGAAACCCAGGAAAAAGAGATAGACGATGAGCAGCAGCTCGTTTTGCCTATTCATATCCCTGCTGTTTTGCACCCAGCGCAGGGTGAGCCAGATAATGAGGTTTACAAAAAAGACCAAACCGGAATAGACCTCAGCTTCAACGGCATTCATCCAGAATGTGAAAGAAAATGCCGTAAAGAATGCCGAGATGCATCCGGCAAATACCGCTTCCCAAGGCTTGGCACGCATCATGCTTACCAATTGCACGGTAATTAGATAGGTAAACATCACCGCCAAAGCAGAGGCAAGCCCGGAGATAAAAGCGGAAATGACGGCATGACTGAAGATGCCGCCAAAGAGAGTGACCAATGCCCTGCCAAAGATGATGTAAAATGGGCTTCCCGGAGGGTGGGGGACACCTAAGATGCTGATACAGGAGGCAAATTCTCCACTATCCCAAAACGAAAGGGTGCGCGCCTGGGTGAGCATATATACAATGAGGGTGGCAAAGAACACAATCCAGGCAATGAGATAGTTTGTGGAGGGCTTGATTAGCTCCTGAGGACGCAGGAGGCTATCGTCCACGGGAAGGCGGGGTTGCGGCTTTTGATATTCTGTGCGTGATGCTCCTTGCTTCTTTTTTGCCATTTCACGCACAGTGCGGCTGTCAATCTTTTTGGTAGTATTCATTTTCTATTACTCCATATAAGGCAAGACATTAATCTTTCATGCCAGTTTTGGCTGCGCTGGCAATGATCTGCTTTTGAGCTAAGAAGAAGAGGATGAGGATGGGTACGATGCTAAAGGTGGAGGCAGCCATCAATAGGGTGGTTTGGGTGGAGGCTTCCTGGTTGAAATAACTGAGCCCCACTTGCAACACCCTCAGTTCCGGACGGTTTGTCATCACCAGTGGCCACATAAAGCTATTCCAAGAGCCTATCAGGGAAAATACCGATGCAGTGGCGATGATGGGTTTGGAGAGGGGCAGAATGATGCGCCACAGCATGCCAAAAGTGCTGGCTCCATCAATCATGGCGGCATCGAAAAGCTCTTTGGGCAGGGATTTGAAGTGTTGACGGAAGAGGAAGATGGTGAAGACATTCACACACCAGGGCACTATCAATGCTTTATAGGTATCCAGCCAGCTTAGTTTATCCAAGAGCATATAGCTGGATATCAAGTAGATGGGCTCCGGCACCATCATCATGCTGATAAAGAGCAGAAAGATGAAATTCTTGCCTTTAAACTCCATCCTTGCCAAGGCATAGGCAGCCAGGAAGGAGGTGAGCAACACTCCTATCAAACTGGAAAAAGATACATATAGCGTATTGGCAAAATAGATGCCAAAGGGAACCTTGTTGAAGGCTTTCTTAAAGTTCTCCCAGCTAAGACTTGGTTTCTTAATCACTTCCTTGATCTGATTGGAGGGTATGCTGAGGTATTCCTGTTCTATCTTGAGCTCTTTATTTAGTACGTGGACAACGGTGCTATCGCCTTTATCCATCACCACTAAGATACGTTGGCTCTGGGTTCCGTCTTCCCATACATGGTATTGCTCTTTGGGGATGAAGATGGCTTCGTTTTTGTTGAATTCAGATTGGGTCATAAGCGAAGTGGAGATCATCCAAATAAAGGGCAAAATCATGAAGAGCCCAAAGATGGTGAGCAGGAAGTATATGGTGGACATCCGCAGGGTGTTCGTCATCTTTCCCCCTCCTTAATAGTGAACATGACGCTCCAGACGTCTTTGCAGGATCGTCAGGAGCAGCAGGATGATAAAGAGGAAAAGCGCCACAGCGCTGGCATAGCCCATATCCAGGGCATCAAAGCCGCGCTCATAGATGTAATATACTATCAACTTGGTGGTGTTGAGCGGCCCTCCTTTATCCGTCATCAGATACACTTGGGAGAAGGCCTGGAAGCTGGTGATGGTGGTCATCAACAATACATAAAAGGTGGTGGGGGAGACCAGCGGGATGGTGAGCTTGAAAAACTGTTTGAACTTGCTGGCGCCATCGATATCGGCTGCTTCATAGTAATCCTTGGGGATATTCTGCAAACCTGCCAGATAGATGATGGTATTGTAGCCCAAACCCTTCCAGATGGTAACGATGATGATGGAAACCAGCGCCAATGAAGGGCCTGCCATCCAGGTGGGCAACTGGAGATTGACGGTGTTTGCCAAAAGCTGGAAGATGCCCGTGCTTTCAGCCAGCCATTTCTGGGGTGCAATTCCCACTATTCCCAGCATCGTATTGGCAAGCCCAGCCTTCTCTGCAAAGATGATTTTCCACACTATGGATACAGCCACCATGGAGGTGACGAAGGGTAGAAAATACATGATCCTGAAGAGGCTTTTCAGGCGCTTAATCTGGTTGAGCAAGGAGGCAAAAAGAAGGGGGAAGACAATGCTGGCGGGCACCACAAAGAGTACGAACCAGATTGTGTTTGTTATGGATTGCCAAAACACCTCATCCGCAAACATCGTGCTGTAATTCTTGACGCCAATGAAGCTGCCGCTGCCCGTGATTTCCCATTCAAAAAAGCCAATCACGAGTGACATAATCACCGGAATAGTTCTAAATAGAAACAGCAACAGCAGCGCTGGCAACACATATAGATAGGGCGAAATCTTCCATTGAGTTTTCATTTCACCACCTTATGGGGTTTGTTTATTATGGGTGTAGTTTGCGGTATTCCTCGAGGCCGCTGCGGAAGACGTGCATGGCTTTTGTAAGGTCGTCTTCGTTGAGCACGTAAGCCAGGCGCAATTCATCCTTGCCCAAACCGGGGGTGGCATAAAAGCCTTCGGCGGGGGCAGCCATGATGGTTTGATTATCAATCTGATAGTTGTCCAACATCCAAATCACAAAGTGTTCAGCATCTTTGATGGGGAGCTTTACATTGATATAAAAAGCGCCTTGTGGCAACACGCAGACCACTCCGGGTATCTTTTGCAATTCGCCATAGACGAGGTCGCGACGTCTTTGATATTCAGAGATGAGGGGTCCAAAGAATTCATCACCAAGGCTCACGCAGGCATTGGCGGCAAGCTGATCCACAGTGGGAGGGCAAAGCCTGGCTTGGGCAAATTTGAGGGTGGCAGCCATCAGCGCTTCATTGCGAGAGGCAATACAGCCTATTCTGGCACCGCAGGCACTGTAACGCTTGGAGACGCTATCCACCACTATTGCCAGCTCTTCCATGCCGGGTATATGAAGCACGCTGGTGTGTTTGAGCCCATCATAGGTGAATTCCCTATACACTTCGTCTGAAATCACAAAGAGGTTATGACGCTTTGCCAAGGCACACAGGCGGGCGATATCTTCCTTGCTATACACTGTGCCGGTGGGGTTGCCGGGATTGCAGATCATGATGGCACGGGTGCGGGGACCGATCAAAGCTTCGATTTTATCGTCCTCTGGAAGCTGGAAGCCTGTTTCAGCATAGGTGGTGAGAGCTTTGATCTTGATGCCTGCCATGGTGGCAAAGCCGTTGTAATTGGTATAAAAAGGCTCGGGAACAATCACTTCATCGCCAGCTTCACAGGTCACATACATGGCAAAGGTGACGGCTTCGCTGCCGGCTGTGGTGACGATGATCTGGTTTTCTTTGAGGTCAATACCGTTGTTTTTGTAGTATTGAACCAAGCCATCACGATAAACGTCCAGGCCTTGGGAAGGACCATAGGCCAGCACTTTATCAGAAAAGTTGTGATACATATCAATCATCACTTGAGGGGTGGGGATATCGGGCTGTCCGATATTAAGGTGATACACTTTCACGCCACGCTTTTTGGCGGCAATAGCATGGGGCATCAGCTTGCGGATTGGCGATGCCTGAATTTCAAGGGCACGTTTCGATAACTGCATTATTATTCCTCTTATAAATGTCTTTAAGCCATGTTTTCAAGAAGGCGAAATCAGACAAGTAAAATCTTTGCCCATAGTGGTTGTTCATAGCTTTTGAGCTTGGATACGTCACCTTGATATCGGTTTAGCTATTCTTTCAGTGAGCTCATTGCCTCCGATAATGTCATGGTGGGCAAGTTGGCACCTTGCAGCCAGCCACACAGTGCTTCCAGCTCTGCAGGTGGACAATTCCCATAATAGGAGATATCTTCTCCCACACTGTGAAAGCCAATGATGATCAATGCTTCCTGATTGGCAAGCCCTCTCAAGATGCGGGCTTTCACCTCTTGCGCCGTCCAGCCATCCTGAAAAGAGAAGTAGCCCAGATGCTGGCCATCCACAGGGGCGTGCATGGTGATATCATGGCTGCCACGGATATAGCGATAATGCTGGGCAATAATGGGATAGTATTCACTGGGGCACACTCCATAGGGAAGGGCAAAGCATTGGGGTGTTAGTCCCTTGGCTTCCAGCTGCCTCTTATCCTCCACAATCTGATGTCTGGCTTCCTCCATGTCCAGTTCAGCCAGATTGGCATGAGATAGCCCATGCGCTCCAGTCTCCCATGAATAATCCTTTTCCAGGCTCACTATCTGGCTCCAATCCATCGTATTGCCAGTGCCCACCAAGCCACTATTGACAAAGTTGGTGGCACTTATGCCGTATCTTTGTAAGATGGGCAGAGCGTTTTGGAATACGCTGAGATGAGCATCATCGAAGGTGATGCAGATGATGGTGGCAGGGCGATCCATTGGTGCCAAAGAGCAGGAAAGCAGAGCCAGACTACATAGCAAAGCGTAAATCAGCCTGTAAAGCCAACGCATGACGTGATTCCTCAAAAGGACCCATATGATACTGATAAATCAAGCCCAGGTGACAGTCTTTATAAAAGTGCCAGTTTACCTGCAATCCGGGGCTATGGATGGATTCACCTATGAGCTTTTGCCAAGAATAGAGAGGCATGATATCCACCGCATTCCATTTATGCCGTAAGGCAAGATGCAGCCCCAGACGCTCTTCCGGAGCATACTCTTTGTGCTGATATTCCGCTCCTGTCAGCATATCCCAGCGTGCTGCAAACCTCCATACGCCTGCTCCTGCCACAGCATATTCCTCTCGAGCTGGTTTGTCTTGATGGGGCAACACCTTCTTTGCCATCAGGTCTGCCTTGATTTCGTAGGAAGGTGCATGATGCTGCCACTTTAGGTTACCAATTAACGAAGGGGAATGCCAGTGACTATCAGAGGTGCTGCCACGAATGCCCGCACCCAGGGTATGTCCATTATCCTGATACTCTAATTCAGCATTTACCATTGCCCTTGCGCTTTGATTGCCACCGAACGCCAGATTGGATTGCCATGGTGAATGATTGAAGGTGTAATCCACTGAGTGCAGGCGGGTGGATTCCCACAGCCAACCCTGATATGCCGGATGCATCACATCACGCTCTGTAAACCAATAATCCCTTCCAATGCCAATCCCTTGCGTGCCCAAGGTGATGGTATGCCTCTCATGATGCCATGATATTTGCAGTTTGTTGAGCGTGGGCACAAACCCATCCACCTGCTCCCTGGCATCTATTTCACAGTTTAGGCTCAAAGGTCCATAGCGCAGGCTATCCACACCGATGGCAAAAAGATACTTTCCCTGCCATTCCAAATCCAACCCTTGCCGATCTGGATACCACGTCCCTTGATAGCTGCTGGCGGCTTTTGCCCAAAGAGGAAGCTCCATAGCCACTATCGGCTGTACCCACATGCCCAACAGCATTATGGCCAGCAGCACTCTCAAGCTAAGCATTGGGTGTTTGAAACCAAACTAATGTTTCGTAGAGACACCTTCTCTGATGATTTGGCGGATACTGGTTATAAGCGGCTGAATATCCAAGGTTTCCTTGCTGATCAACCATTGAGACAGCACCATATCCATAGCGCCCACCACCAGATAAGCCAGGGCATCCACATTGAATGCCTTGATACGCCCCGTACTGATCGCATCAGAGAAGATTTCGCGCACATAGTCCAGGTAGTAATTGATGGGATTGAAGGAAGGATTGCGCTGGTAAAAGCTCTCGCTTTGCCGCAGCTCCACCACCAGGAACCTGGCGATATAGGGCTTGCGCTCCACCAAGGTGGCATGATGCATAAAGAAGGAAAAGAGCTGCTCCATGTGGTCTTCTTCCTTTGAGCTGCGATCCTGCACTTGTTTGATCTCGTCGTCGATGGTCTTTTTTATACAGCTAATCAAAAGGTCATCTTTGTTTTTGAAGTAATTGTAAAGCGTGCCAATGCCCACTTTGGCTTGAATTGCCACATCCGACATTGTGGTCTTGGCATACCCTTTGGATGCAAACACACGAACTGCCGCATTGAGTATCTTGGCTTTGTAGTCAACTGGCATCACGGTCTTTTTACGAGGTTTCGGGTATAGATACATAATAATCCTCCATCACTATCTATATCATACCAAGTATTTTTATCTTTATTATTATGTCAAGAGAATAGTTCGGCATTGGCTATACTATATCTATTGAGGGTATTCCCAGAGCATGCCGATGGCTGTAATTTAAGATTTATCCACATCGTTTTGCTGGGGATGAAAGTAGTCATACACCGTCTTTGCGGTTTTGATGCCAATTCCTTTGATGCTGGTCAGCTCCTCTATGGAGGCTTTGGCAATTTGCTCCACTGATCCCAGCTCTTTGAGGAGCAGGAATTTCAGATGCTTGCCCACACCGGGGATATCCTCCAGCTCGCTAAACAAGGTGCGTTTGGAACGTCGTGAACGGTGGAAATTGATGGCAAAGCGGTGTGCCTCATCCCGCAACGCTATGAGCAGCCTCAGTGCCGCAGAGGATCGGGGAAGGATGATGGAATCAGCCGCATCCGGGATAAACACCTCCTCTGCCCTTTTTGCCAAAGAGATGATGGGGATATCTGCATATTCATTTTCAGCCAAGATCTTCACACAGGCATTCAGTTGTCCCTTGCCTCCATCTATCACAAAGAGATCGGGCTTCATATCAGGATCTTTGGCAATCTCATCCAGATAACGCTGCAAGGTCTCCTGCAGGGCGGCAAAGTCGTCCTGTTTATCGATGCTGCGGATGATGAAATGTCGATACCGCTTCTTTTTGGGCTTGCCATTTTCAAAGAACACTGCCGATGACACGGTGTCAGAACCCTGTATGGTGGAGATATCCATACACACCATCTTCCGGGGCAGACGTGGCAGGTTCAGCTTTTCTTTCAGTTCCTGGATAGGGTAGATGGTGCGATTTGCCTTGCGCAGGTGAGCCAGTTTGCGCTCTTCCACCAGATGGAAGGCATTGCGTTTTGCCATTGCCAACAGCCTGCTGCGCTCCCCTCTTTGTGGCAACACCAGTCTCTTTTGCAACCACTCATTCAGCTCCTCATAATCCTGGGGCTGATGGGGCAGCATTATCTCCTGGGGCAATTCCTCATGATCCGCATAATACAGCTTCAAAAATGCCGCCAAAACCTGTGCCTCATCGCTGTGCTCCACATTGGTCATGGGATAGCTCTCGGAATTGATGATGGCGCCGCTTTGCATCCTCAGCACCACACACACTGCCAGATTCTCCTCCAGATAACAGCCGATTATATCCGCACTGCGCTCATCCATATAATACACGGTTTGCCGCTTTTGGATGCGCTCGATGGCTATCAGTTTATCCCGAATGGCAGCTGCCTGCTCAAACTTCATTTCATCGCTCAATGCCTGCATTTCCTGCCTCAGATCATCCGCCACTTCCTGATATTTGCCACTAAAGAAAGCCAACACACCTTTCACGATGGCGCCATACCCCTTCACATCAATCTTGCCAATACAGGGCGCCGGGCACTTGCCCAATTGATAGTTGATGCAAGCCCTGCTATACCTTATCTCATCAGCAGGGATCACTCGTTTGCAGTTTCTCAGAGGGAATATCCATTCCAAATCCCTTAGGGTGGAGCGCAGCGATCTGGTATCTGTGAAAGGACCAAAATACCGGGAGCCATCCTTCACCAAATCACGCGTAACCATTATCCGCGGGAAAGGCTCCTGAACCGTAACCCTCACAAAGGGATAGCGCTTGTCATCTTTGAGGTTGATATTATATTTGGGACGATGCCGCTTGATGAGCGTGGCTTCCAGCAGAAATGCCTCATTCTCGTTGTTGGTAATGATATAATCCAGATCGGCAATGTGTTTTACCAGTTGATCAGTTTTCAGGTCATGCATCCCAGTCAGATAGGAGCGGATACGGTGTTTGAGGGCGAGTGCCTTGCCCACATAGATCACCTCTCCATGTGCGTTTTTCCAGATATAAACCCCGGGCTGATCTGGCAGGAAGGCTATTTTTTCAGTTATTAGCGGCGGAACTTTTTCCATAGGGAATTGCGCACCTGATCCAGATATGGCAAGCGCAAAGCCAAGCCAATCAGATAAAAGAGTCCAAACGCCAGCACCGTGAGGGCTCCATCTTTCACCAGCGTCATCAGCTTGCCATCCACCACCCACAGCTCCCGGAGGAAATAGAGGGGAATCCACAGCAAAGCACAGATGGCAGCCGCCTTCAAGATATTGTTCCAGATGCCGCCAAAATTAACCTCTGGCAAGCGCTTGCGTATTTGCCACAACAGCACATTATAGTTTACCAGTGCTGTGAAGGATGTGGACAGAGCCAATCCACGATGCCCCAAAAACTGCATCAGAATAAAGTTGAGCACGATATTGAGGCTCACCACAAAGGCGGCTATCTTCACGGGTGTGCGCGTGTCTTTGGAAGCATAAAACAGAGGCGTAATCGTTTGATTGAGGCTATAAAAGAGCAGTCCAATGCCATAGTAGAAAAGAGCCTGCTGGGTCATCAAGCTTGCCCTATCATCAAAGGCGCCCCTTTGAAAGAGCAGATACACAAAGTCTCCGCTCAACAAGAGAATCATCAGCGTGATGGGCAACATCACATAAGCCAGTGAGATGGCGCTAAACCTCAGGCTTTCGCTCAAGTCATCATAGTTTTTATGGGTAATATGCCGCGAATACAAAGGCAAGAGAGCTGTCCCCGTGGAGATGGCAAAGATACCCATTGGCATGTGGATGAGGCGGTTGCCCAGATCCAGAGCCGTAATGCTGCCCACAGCCAAAAAGGACGCCATCAGGCTATCCGCAATAATATTTATTTCCCTGATACCAATGCCAATCATGGAAGGGATAAACCGCTTCCACATTGCCTCCAGCGCTTCGCCCTTAAATTTGAGGATAATCTTGAAGCGATAGCCCACCTTGCGCAAATAGGGGAAGTTTACCACCGTCTGTAATATCCCGCCCACAAATACACCCCATGCCGCCCAATAAACCAATGCCTCTTTTTGGGGTTTGAAAATAATCCAGGGGATAAAGATCGTGGCAAGCATTCCTATATTGAGCAGCGCCGAGGACAGCCCCGTCATAAAGAAGTAATCGTGCGAATTGAGGATGGCTATCAGCGTGGAAGAAAGCCCTATTAAAAAGAGATAGGGCAGCATGATGCGGGATAAATCAATTGCCAATAGCTTGGTTTGTTCTGCCAAACCCGGATAAAAGATACGCACAATCCAAGGGGTGAAGATAAGACCCAAGAGGGTGAGAATGCTGAGGAAAAAGCAGAGCAGGGAAATCACTTGCAAGGCAAAGTTTATCTGCTCGCGCTTACCCCTCTTGATGCCAATTTCATTGTATAGTGGCACAAATGCCGTGGAGAGTGCCCCTTCTCCAAAGAGTGCTCTCAACAGGTTGGGAATCTTGTAGGCAACGATAAAGGCATCATTCAGCCACGTGGTGCCAAAGAAGTAAGCCATCACCGTATCCCGTATCAGACCTATAAAGCGGCTGATCGTCACAGCAATGGACATCATACTGATATTACGTAATAGCTTCTTTTGAGACATCCCTACTTAGGCACTCCGATAAAGATCCTTCAGCGCATAAAAGCAATTCATCATGAGCAGACGCAGATTCACTTTGCCGGCTATTTTGCGCTGAAAATCCTCCAACAGACCCAAAAACTTCAATACATCTTCAATAAATATATCATCATCACGCGCCAGCTTCTTCAGCTCATCCAGTTTGTCGATATTGGTTAGCTCTTCCGGATTGGAGCGCAAAACCGCTATGTCATTTACCAGGAATC
>JAAYQD010000114.1 GCA_012519465.1 Candidatus Cloacimonadota bacterium | reverse complement strand
GGTGGATTGTTTGGAGATTATATCGCCTTTGTGAATCATAGTGACAGACTCAATTATATCCGTTGGCGTTTGATACCCAAGCGCAAAGCGGTGACCGTATATAACGCCCTGCCAGATGAGGAAATAGAGAAGCTGACGGCTCCGCCACGCAGCATTGATAAGGATGCTGATATCCTGATCGGCTCCACCCTGCGCTTTTCCACGCAAAAGAACATCGTGGAGGTGATTTTGGCGGCGTGCGAAGCCTGTGCCCAACAGCCCCGGCTGCGCTTTGTATTTGTGGGAGAAGGGGAACATTATGCCCTGTGCCGCAGCATCGTGAGCGCCAAAAAGATGAACGAGCGGATTCTGCTCCCCGGTTGGGATAGCAACGTGAGCCAATGGCTGGCAAAGATGGATGTATTCCTCTTGTATTCACGCTGGGAAGCCCTGCCCTTCAGCATCATAGAGGCGAATTACAGCGGCTTGCCCGTGGTGGGCTCTGCGATAGAATCCATCATGGAACTGGTGAATAACGAGGTGGGCTGGGTGGTGCCCTTGGACGATAGGCCGGCATTGGTGAAAACCTTGGTGAGCCTGCCCCAAGACCCTGCTCAGATCAAAGAAAAGGCAGAGAAAGCCGCGCGAAGAATCCGGGAGCTGTGCAATTATGAAGAGATGGTGGAGGGTTATCTGGAGCTTTACAGGAGCGTGAAATGAGCCCCACCGCTATCTATATCCTGATGGCAGCCATCCTCACCCATGTTTTCACCCATCTTTTGATTCCTGCCAATATCAGGTTTTCCCAGAAAATGGGCATCGTGGCACTGCCCAATGCGCGGCGCATACATAAAGAAGCTACTCCCGAAGGCGGAGGTCTCTCTTTCGCCCTGCCCATCCTGCTTTTTCAGGCTTTGATGGGCATCTTTGTTTTTGAGGGCACCACCTCCCTCATGCTGCTACAGCTTGCCGCTTTGGGGCTGTTGTGTTTGGTGGTGGGCATCATAGACGACCGCTATGAAAGCCGGGCTGCATTCAAGTTTATCAGTCAGGTGGGCATTGCCCTGTTGATGTATTACATAGGTTTTAGGGTGGAATATCTCACCAACCCCTTGGGCATGGATTTCACCTTGGGCTGGCTGTCTTTGCCCATCACGCTGCTGTGGCATCTGGCGGTCTTGAATGCCATCAACCTGATAGACGGCATGGATGGCCTGGCAACGGGCATCACGATGATTGTGTGTGCGGTGCTCTTGGTGGTGGGCATGCTGGAGGGCAACACTCCGGTAATACTCCTGGCGGGGCTCCTCTTGGCGGGCAGCTCTGCATTTTTGGTGTATAACTTCCATCCTGCCCGCTTGTTTTTGGGGGAAACCGGCGCCCTCTTTATTGGGCTCAATATCGCTGCCATTTCCACGGTGGGATCGGAACAATTCAAAGGCATCACATCCATCACACTCATTATTCCCTTGGCTGCTTTGGCGGTGCCGCTCATCGATATGGCTTTGGCGGTAAGCCGACGCATCGGGGGCGGCAATATCTTTGTGGCAGATAAGGCGCATATCCATCATATCATGTTGGCTTTTGGGCTGTCACAGAAGGCTATTTCCATCATCGCGTATATCGTTACGCTGCTGTTTGGGCTGATCGCCATCGGCTTTTCCTTTTCCTCCAAAAAGATCTTGTTTTCCCTGCTCTTGGTGATACTGGTTTTGGTGGTGGTGGCGGCTTATATTTTTATGAGACGGGAACGAGAGAAATGAAAAGAATAATACTAATCCTGATGATAATTAGCACCGGTATCGGCTATGCCTCCATGTGGCAGACGCATACCAATACCTCGCATATCTATGATATCCTTGCCTCTGGCGATGAACTGTGGTTTTCCAGCTGGGGCGGAGTGGTGAATATCGCTCCTGAGACCGGCAGTGCAAATACGCCCTTGAACCAGATGATACAGAAACACGTGTGGAATACGGGCAATGGACTATATGGCAATGATATCCGCCATATTCAGCGCATTGCCGATAACTTTTGGTTTGCCACTGCCAATAATGGCATTAGCATCGTTTCACCGCAAGGAGTGCAACACCTGAATGCCGATCTGGGGCTGCCTTCAAACCGCGTTCGCAAAGTGTTGGCAGATCAATCCCACATCCTGGTTGCCACCAGTAATGGCATTGCGGATTATTACTATCTGGAAGGCGTCAATTTCCCCCTGCTGCTGCATCAATACAACGTGCAAAACACAGGTGGGGCACTGCTTTCCGATGATATAGAGCTGATGGAGATCTCCCAAAACCGCTATCTTTGGATCTCCAGCGCAGTGGGCGTGAACTATGTGCATCTGGATTCCCTGGCGATAGACAGCGCTTGGCATACCCTGAATATCCAAACCGGCTTTAATCCCATCAACCATCTGGCAGTAAGCGATGAACAAGTGGGCTTTGCCACTGCTCGTCAAGTATTTCTGCACAGCATAGACCCCTGGCAGGCGGGCTGGACGGAATATAACTCCAGCAATGGCTTAGAGGAAGAAGATATCTCCGATATCGCCCTGGATGATGAGGATAACCTGTGGGTGGCGTATGGCAGCTGGGATGAAGATACGATGCTGTATTCCAGAACTGGCGCCTATCTCCTTGCCAGGATAGGCAGTGATGGCGTGATCCGTTTTAGCGAAAATAGCGATGGACTAAAGGATAAAAGCATCTCCCGGGTGCGTTGTATCGATAAAGAGATCTATCTGGGCACGTGGGGAGACGGGATATTCCGCATGGAGGGTGAGGAATGGGTGCAATATCTGCCCAATTCCATTGGCTTTCCCAAAATCACCCATATCGATACCGATGCCAATTATGAGGCATGGTTTTCCAGCGGAAACTTTAACCATCTGCCCACGCGCAAGGGCTCCATGGGCGTGAGCCGGTGGAAAGACGGGCAATGGCTGACGATGAATGTAGCCAATAGCCCCATTCACAGTGATAATATCCTCACCATCGCCTTTGACAGCAAGGGGCGCAAATGGTTTGGCACTTACGACGTTCAGATTAGCAGCCCGGCAGGATGGTTCAACGGAATTGCAATTTGGGATGAGGAAAACGACGTGTGGGCACATCTCGCACGCCTGGGCATCCGATATTGGAATCCTGAGCTTGGCGATTGGGGACCCTTTTTGCCCAATTCCGCCAATATTATGAGCAATACCATCGGTTATATCCACAAAGACCAGCATGATAATATGTGGGTGGCAGGCTATGACAGGGGCATCAGCGTGATAAATGCCGAGGATGAACTGGTTACTGAATTCCTGCTTCCCAACAGCGTGTATCAGCGCATCGTGTATATCAAACACAACGGCAGGCAGTATTTCTTTGGCACTCAGAACGACCGGGGCCTGGTGATTTGGAACGATGATTCCATCCCCGTGACTGGTGGCGCACACTGGGTGATTCCCCCGGCGGCGGATATCAATAACTGTGTGATCTATGGCGTGGAAACCATCCACAGTCCCTATGAGGGCATCCAACACTGGATAGCCGCCAGCAACGGCCTGTATATGTGGGATGAAACCAATTGGTATAAATATGATACAGCCATCAAACGCTATCGCTATGACACAGCTCGAAACACGTGGGAGCGTGATATCCTGTATTATGTGGATGAAGAGCGGCTTTATGGTTCTGAGCGCACCACGCCCACTGCCATCTATAAAGACCCTTTCGAAAGGCTGTGGATAGGCAGCCTGGGCAATGGCTTTAGCATGTATAATGCCAAAACGGAGCGCTTTACAAACTACTTCCCGGCAAATTCCCCCCTGCTATCCAGCCATATCACACACTTTGGCTATGAACCCACGGAGGGGCTGCTGCTCATTGGCACTCCCGATGGGCTGAATACCCTCAAGATTGGACGCTGGGTAAAGCCTGAAACCAGCCTGGAAATCCTGAAGGCATATCCCAATCCCTTCCGTCCGCAATTGCATCAGAGCGTGGTGATAGTGAATCAACCCACAGACATCATGCCGCGGGGTAAGAATATCTGCCGCATCTATGATAGCAGCGGTGCCTTGGTGGCGGATTTGGAGGAAAGCTACTTTTCCCGCTTTGAATGGGATGGGAAAAACAAGGCTGACAAGGATTGTGCCAGCGGGGTTTATTTCTTTGTGGTGACAGATGAGGCTGGCAACAGCAAAAAGGGTAAGATAGTACTGATCAGATAGCCCTGGCAGAGCGCCAAGGGGGGCATTACAGATTCACTTCCACCCAGATGCCGATGCGGAAGATTCTCACTCCATCATCGCGGCGGCGGTCTGTGGTCTTTTCCCAGGTACCGGTCAATCCTCCGCGGATATCCCTATTGAATTGATATGATGCTCCGGGGGTGAAGGCAATGCGGGTGCCATCACGCTCCACCTGGTAGTTTCCTTCACGGCCTGTGGTATCGTCAAAGTGGCGTTCATACACAAAGGAGAGGCTGGAGGTGAGCTCGTTGTTGATATGTATCATCTTTTTGGTGAAAGGCACGGTGAAGCCCCTGCCACCACGGAAGGAATAGGAGAAATTGCCGTTGAGGGCGCGGGTCTGATTTTGTTTGATGATGGTGTATGTATCCATGTCGGTTTCGTTGGTGCTGTTTGCCATGCTAAAGCTGAGGTTGGTGGTCACCTTCTTGAAGAGGGTGCCGGCAAAGCCAATCACGGGGTTGAAGGCATAGCCATCTGTGATCTGCTTGGGCTGTTCCCAATCCACGTTTCCGCTGGCGCGCTGGGAGCGCTGGAAGCCCGTATTGAGCCTGGTTGCAGATAGATACTTGGACAAGCCCACCCACTTTTCAAACTCCATCAGGCTGAGGGTGATATCGGGGAAGGTGACGGCTGTATTTTGGTTGCTGGCGTTGGAATAACGCTTGTTGATGGTATAGGAATAGTTGATCACGCTATCCAATTGTCTCGAAAACATAATGCCGCTGGAGAGGGTGAAGGTATTGTCGTTACCCGTGGCATCCAGGAATGAGGGATCAACGCTGTGGGGCAATCCAATCTGGAAGGCAAAGGGCGGGCGCTCTTCTTTGCGTGTATAATTCATCGTATAGGTATTCTGGTAGGAGGCGCTGATATTCTTGAGCTTGGAGAGATAGCCCACGATCATGGCGGGAAAATACTTTACATCCTTGGGCGGCACATAGGCACGGCCGGGATCGGAACCGTGATAGGAGGCACCATCGCCAAAGCCATCTTTCATATCTCCACCAAAGTCATCCTTAAAATCACCTCCAAAGAAATCATCCTTATAGCCATCGGCAAAGGGATCCTTGTAATCACCCGCAAAGGGATCGTGCTGCTGACCTTCCCAAAAGGCTGCTTCCTGTTTCAGGCGTTCCTCTTCTTTCAGCTTCTCTTCTTCCCTCCACTTTTCCTCATCCTTGCGGCGTTGTTCTTCCTTCAGGCGTTCTTCTTCAGCACGCTTTTTGGCATCTTCCTCTGTCAGCCCTTCTTCCTTGTCCTTTTCTTTGTCCTTGTCCTCGTCTTTGCCTTTGTCTTTGTCTCTCTCTTTTTCCTGGTCTTGTCTTGCTTTGCGGGATTGATAGTTGCGCGTCATCTTCTGAGCCCAGTTGCCCAAAAGGGTGGCATTCATGAGAGATACATTGGCGCGGAAGCTGCGGTTTGAGCCGCCATCGCTCTGATATTCCTCCACCTGGGCGCCATCCACATGGGTGTAATAACGGCGCTGGACCTCGTTGAAGCGAGTGCTGCCGCTGGCGGTAAAGTTCAACACGCTGCGCAGGAAGTTTGGATTGTAGTTCAAGCCAAAATCCTGCATGGTATCAGTGAGTTTGCCCAGATTGATATCCTTCCACATTACCTTCTGCTTCAAATCGCGCTTGGTATTGAGGCGGGCGGTAAAATTGATATCGCTGGTAAGCGCCCAATTGATGTTGGAATCCGTAGTCAAAAGCTCCGTGGGCAACACTCCTTGCCGTGGGAACCAATAGCTGATGTACTGTCCATCCACCAGCCTCCGCTCCCAATTCTCACTGCGAGGGTTGATATTATTGTAGGTGATGCTATTATTCCAGGTGGAGGGGAACCAGCCCAGACGGTAGTTTCTGAACAACCTAAAGCTCACCTTGTCCGAAGGGAAGCCAAGGTTGTAATTGTATGTACCCCTGATGGTGAAGGTGCTATCCCGCGAGGTGGGCTGGTTGCGCTCTGCGCTTTCGATGCGCCCACTGATGGAGGTGCGGTAAAAGGTATTGAGCAGGAAGAAGTTTTTGGGCGGATTCTTCATGCTGTAGGCAAAGTCTGCCGCATAGGTGAGGGATTCGTTGCGCTCCCTCATCCGGGTGCTATCGGCATCGATGCTTTCCCGGAGGAGGTCTGAATTTGCCCTAAAGCGCGGGATACCCAGGGAGTAATTGCGCGAGAGCGTAACCGGCATATCGATATTCCAAGTGCGCGGAAACAGCCTGCCCAGGAAGTATTTATTGTTGATATTCAGAGATTTTTGTGAGGTAAAGGCATTGGCGCGTCCCCTTTGGATATTGGGGTTGAAGTTTTAGCTTTTATCCTCATAATCCACGCTGAGGGTGCTGAGATCGGCAAATACTCCGTCAAAGCTAAGCCTCTTT
>JAAYQD010000113.1 GCA_012519465.1 Candidatus Cloacimonadota bacterium | reverse complement strand
TTGATTCGGTTCATCAACGCTTCCGTCAAAGTAACTCCTTGAACTTAATATGATCTATATATCCGGAGCCAGAAAAACATTGCCCTGTATGTTGACAAATCAGGATGGGCGAAGATGAGACGAAATTTGGAAATTGAATTGTTTTATTAGCTTTTTTATTACTTTGAGTTATTGTGTATTATGAGGTAAACTATTTGATACTGGATTCAGTTAAATGACACCCACTTGGTTCAAACGATTAACCGAATATGGGTGAGCCAATATGGTATAAAAAAACAAGAAGAGCATACACTGGAGTGATTATGCGTAAGTCAGTTGTTTTTTGGATCTTCAATGGTATGAACAGGAAGCGCTCGCGCATCTCTGATACTGTTTATCATTAGCTTGGTGGTTAGCAAAGCCCGGATTTTGAGAATAACTATGAAACGAATTCTATTTATCTTGTCCCTTATTTCTATTGTATCTTCACTACTATGTATTGAAGTTGGCGGGCACATCACTCAAAACACTACATGGACCCCAGACAACAACCCATACATCATAACATTGTTCCTGTATGTTGATGCCGGAGTAACGCTAACTATCATGCCCGGCACACAAGTACTGTGCTCTGGCGCAGATAAGAGCAATATCAATAACTTCATGTGGAGTGGCAACAACCAGCCCCTGGCAAAGATGGTAATCGTCAATGGTGCAATTAATGCCGTTGGAACAGCTGATAATCCTATCACGTTTGATAAATATCAAGCTGGGGCTAACTACCGCTGGGGCGGAATATACATGGCTCATAACGCACCAACATCAAACTTCGAATTCTGTGAATTCCGCAACACTTTTTTCTGCGACTACATCCCCGGTGAATGGTCATTAGCAGCGATTGTCTTTGAAAATGGAGTAATAAATGTACGGAATAGCACGTTTGAAAACAACCTTAATGCCATAGGGTCGGGATCCTTACAGTCAGATTTATTGCTTTACAAGTGCAGGTTCATTTCTACTAATGATAGCTACCCACCACCTTTCGGGCTAACTGGTTTTTTTGGAATTGGCGCTTCCTCTGAGCCAGTTCCTGAAGAAAACTACATAGTAACCATAGCTAAATGCTACTTTACTGGAAACGCAGTATTCGGAACTTTTGGGAACTTTACGAATTCACTGTTATTAAACAATGTTTTCTATGATTTTACAAACAGAGGTGAACGATCAGCAGAAACACATACTGAGTATGGGTCATCCAGTTGCTATGGAAATTTCACATACAACGGTTCAGGGGGATGGTCTTGCTACTCAGCAACAATATCAGATACTGTATATTCTCGCAGGAATAAATTGATTAAGCCTGAGAATGCGAATCCTGGAAATTCTCCTCTTATAATTGGTTCTGATGGCTTTGGGACGAACTACGTTTCGGATAACTACTTGTCCGGCTGTGTTCAAGTCAACACCACGATGTCCAATGCCACGACATCATACATTTACAACAACGTCATTGAGAATAACTATGCTGATTTTACATTACTATTCGAGAATTTGAACCCTGCATATCAGGGAGGACAAATCAGGTTTTTTAATAATCTCGTTACTTTTTGGGGTGATTATCAGTACCCAAAAATTGTGTACACTTATGAGACATCACCATTCATCTTTAACAACACTTTTATAGACTACAGAACTCTCTTTAGAACCATTGGAGAAAGCGATATGGTGTTTGAGAATAATATTATCCCATGCACACAATGGTCATCAGGAAGCGTTTCTCAAAATCATCATCCATTACTCATCAATAACTGCTTAGCTTCGAATATACTTCCCCCTTGGGATATGTTGGATGGCGGGGGCAATATCGTTGCAGATCCGGTGTTTGCAGATACCTTGAATGGGGATTACAGTCTTTCAATTGATTCACCGTGTATTGATACTGGCGCATACCGTCCAGATCTGCCTGAATTCGACATCAGGTATCACAAGCGCATCGCTTCAGGAACAGATGGAGGTCAGCAAACGATTGATATCGGTGCGTATGAATTTAATTCTGCATATATTGGGGGGCTTAGTGGAATCGTCTTCAACCCAGATAATGGTGAGATGATTGACTGTGCTAAGATCGAGATTAATCAAAAACTTCCCGAATTCAGTGACAGTTTGGGGTGTTTTGAGTATCCAACAGGACCTGGTGTATATACTGTCCGGGCAAGCCGCTGGGATTATAAGGACCAGATAATAGAAAACATAGTTGTTAACGAAGGCGAAATAGTTCAGGTGGCGATCCCTATGTATCTTACTACGACTGCCATTGATGATCCAGTCACCCCATCTTTAAAGCTTACAACACTAACTAATTACCCCAACCCCTTCAATCCAGAAACCACCATCAGTTTTATTGCTCCTCAAGCAGGAACTACTAAGCTGTCCGTGTTCAATATCAAAGGCCAAAGAGTGAACATGCTCTACAACGGGCTGCTATCAAAAGGCCATCACAGTATCGTTTGGAACGGGCTCGACGAGAGGGGTACTGCTGTAAGCTCGGGGATTTATTTTGTGCGGGTTGAGATGAATGGCATATCTCAAACTCATAAGATGATACTTATGAAATAGTATAAAATGATTTGCTACTACTTTATAGAAACTACTCTGTCCAGATCACCGTCGTTGTCCTACACTTCCAATGAAACGGCGGGAAGGGTGTATGCGCTCCAGAGACGCCGATAGGGTTCATCTCTGAGTCGTATTCGATCTGATCGTCCTTGATCCAGGGTGCGAATGCTTTGATGTATTCCCGGGCATCGTCAAGGCTGTTTGTCTTGGTATCCAGAGCCATGAGCTTATCCATCACATCCAGTGCATCGTTTAGGGGATATATCTTGTCTTGGGCAGCCAGAGCCCGGCAGATGTCACTGGTGCGATCATCAAGGATCACCACGAGTTTGTAGTATTTGGTTTTTGCTTTCTTGTAGCCTTGCAGCCTTCCGAACCCTCTGATTCTGAGAGCAGTGTGTTCTGCCAGTCCCTGCCAGTAGTGGGATGA
>JAAYQD010000112.1 GCA_012519465.1 Candidatus Cloacimonadota bacterium | reverse complement strand
TTTAGCCACCCTTGTACCACCCTTGTCTCACCCTTGTCGAGACAAAGGAGAGACAAAGGAGGCTAATAGGCAAGGAGTGGCAAAACAAGCGTAAATCTATTTGCGTGGAGCAATGGATTGCCAGGCGGCAAAAAGCAGCCTGCCTCCCAAAACTCCTGATAAACCTTGGATGAGATTGGGCACCAAATCTGCCACCGCAGCCGCTTTGCCCAAGGAGGGCAGCAGCCAGGTGCCGCAAAAATAGATGGCTACCATGATTAATTCACCAAAAAGAAGCAGGGCGATGCTGAGGAAGACGTTGCGTCCTTTTCCCAAACCTGCCACAAAACCCAATAAGCTTTTGGCAATGAGGGTGATGGGGGCAAAGATGGGAAAGCCAATCAAATCTGCCAAAGCGGAGCCCAATCCTCCTGCCAAGGCGCCACTGGCACTACCTCCCACAAGGGCTATAAAAACTATGAGGGCATCACCAAGATTAAAATATCCGCCGGCGGGAACGGGAACCCTGATCAAGAGGGTGCTCACCATTACCAAAACGATGAATGCCACGTTATAATACCACTTCATTATTCCTCCTTATGACAGGTTTGGATGCGGTTATCTATCAATTCGCCTTTGGATTCTGCTTGTTCCATCACTATCAGAACCAGTGCCAGGCTGCTTGCCAAAGCGCGGTTAAAACGATATTTCAGTCCCCTGGAAGGCATCTGGGTGCTGGGGATCATCTCTTGCCAATAGCGGATTTGTGGCAAAGACTGAAATGCCGCCTGGTAGAGGATTTTGCCCAAGATAAGGTATTTTTGCAGGTGGATATTGGAGGTGGATTTGAGTAAACCTTCGTAATCCACAAAAGATACGAACCAGCGGAACGCCAACAGCGAGGAAATGAGGAGCAGTAGGCGCGGCAAACCATAAGCCAGCCAGTAAGATAAGGCGGGCTGATCCGCGGGGGCGAACCCCAGCAAAATCAGGATGGTGTAAACCACAAAGAGGCTGATGGCAAAGGGGGCGATTAGTTTGAATTGCTTGAGGGTTTTGCGCCAGCCCAATTTGAGGAGGCAGAGTGCCAATATTACAGCTAACGCCACCCCTTGCACGGCTATCTGATGCAAGAGAAATATGCCAAAGATGAGGCTGTGGGCGGCAAAACCGGCGATGGCAAGAGCGAGGCGGGCTTTATGCATACACCCTGCTCTTGGTGAAAGATATGGGTTCAAAGTGGATGGGGCGGCTACCCTGCAGCTCCTGGTGGTGGGCACAGTAGATCAATCCGGCGGGCAGGGATAGCTGGCCAAGCCTTTGCAGATCATAGAGTTCATCCGCCACTATCCAGACTGGTTTGGGCTGCATTTGGTAGGTGTGATGGAGGTCTTGCAACAGAAAATCCACCATTTCCGCCTCGGTGGTGATGCGGGCGCCTTTGGAAAATATGGCAGCCCAAGCGCGCAGGGCTTGTAATTGGAGGTGGGTATCTTGTTCAAAATGCAGCAGCAGGGCATCTGTTTCTCTCAGTTTGGGGATTAGTATCTGGCTGATAAATGAGCTTTTACCGCTGCCATTGGGACCTTGCAGGTGGTAAAGGGCAGCGGGGCTGAAATGGAGATCGCTTTCTATTTGCAGGCCAAAGCTGTGCCAGAGCGGGTAGTTTCCCTTGGGGATGGCTAACATCAGGATTCCTCAAAGTGCAGCTGTTTGCCGCTGTCTTGCAAAAGCTGGAGAGTGTGGGCGTACTTATCAGCATCCAAGGAGTGTTTGAGGTCTACAAAATGCAAGCGCGAGGCGGGGGAATAGAGCGCCAAGCATGCCAGCAGGATTACCTTTTGCCCTCCTGAAAGCTGGTTGATGATATCCGTGGGAGAAATGGCTTTGCCGCTGATGGCGGTGAAGGTGGCAAGCAGCCTGTCCTGATCTTCCTCCCTGATATTATAGAGCAGCATCTCTTCCCACAGGGGACCGCTGCAGATGAGGGCGTGATTTGCGTTGGCAAATAAAAAGCCGATATTATTATCCATAGTAGAGACAAAAATACCGGCTGGCTGAGAATGTCAAGTGGCTTAATCGGTCAAATCTGGGGGATCAGCCAATTTGCCCATAAAGAGTATGGATCGGGTGGGTTTGTGATAGATGATATAGGTGAAGGGGTGATCTGCTTTGAAGGTGGGGATAACAATTTCCATAGGGGGCATGGACATGGTTTCCATCACTATGGCAGTGGCTGCGGCTGCCTCGGTTCCCTCTTCATTTACCTCCACAAATGCTTTGTGGATCACATCTTTGATAAAGAGACCGGCTCCGCCTCTGGGATCGCGGATGCCGGAGAAATCTGCGGCAGCTGCGCTGAAAGCCGATACCATGCCCATCTCTTTCAGCTTGGTGGAGAGGTCTGGAAACATCAAATCCATCTTGAAGCGAGGGATATGCACCTTCACTTCCTGCGTCCTGATCTTGTCCAACCAATTTTTGAAGGAAGTTTCGTCGATTGTGGGCGGGGTCTTGCTGTTTTCATCTGGCAAAATCACCAGCATGGCGAGGTCTTTTTCTGCGTAAGGGAGATTCAAAACCTGGCAATTGGGGGTTTCCAGATAGCCGAAGCTGTCTTTGGCATACATCATCTTGACGGGCTTTTCCTCGCTGCGGTCTGGAGTGAGGTAGAAGGGGGTTTCGTAAGTGGATTTGGGGTTGAACTTGCGCAGCCAATCTCCTTTGAAGAAGATGGCATTTACCAACACCATGCCGTCGTTACTGGTTTTGATATGTTCGGGGCTCACCAGGTCTTTGATGCGGTTGTTTGTGCGATCCAGCACCCATTTGTTGATATACCCTGCAGTGCCCATGTGATCTGAAAAATCCAGGGATTCGATATCGCTACCGTAGCTTTGTTGCAGCAGTTTGCGGTATTCCGGCAAGAGCAGGTCTTCGTAGGTTTTTGATTGGAAGAGGCCGTTGGCAACGCTGAGGCTGGCTTTGCCGCGCTTGCCTATTTCGTTTAGAGTGGCATTGAGATTGGCAAATGCCAGGTGGTGGATATCATCCTCCATCAAAAAGCTGAGGGCTTTCTTCATCTCGACGCTGGTATTGCCGCGCGCTCCGCCATAAGCCATGGAAAGGGCTGTGGAGATGCTGTGGGGAGAGAAAAACAAGTTTTGGCCTTCGCCATCCGCCATATTGTAGAGGCGAAAGGCGGGTTCGCTGTTGTATCCGGCAAATTGGCTCATCAATTCAGGTTTTACATCCGGTTTTACTATCTCAATCGCAACCGGTTTTTGGTTTGATCGTTTACCGGTGCAAGAACAGCCAAAGGTTATCAGCAGCAAAGCGGCAAATAACGGTAGTGCATATTTCATCGGGGTTTCCTCCTTGGATATTGTGTGATGTGTAAAATACAGGCATTCGGATGGAATGCGATTTGTGCTAAGAGCAACAAAAAAAGCCGGTATCTTTATCACCAAAGACAAAAATACCGGCTGGCTGAGAATGTCAAGTGGCTTAATCGGTCGGTTTTGGGGGATCTGCCAATTTGCCAATAAAGAGTATGGACTGGGTGGGTCTGTGAAAAATAATATAGGTGAAGGGATGGTCTGCTCTGAAGGTGGGGATGATGGGCTCAAGAGTGGCAGAACTCTTGGTGGCCATTATCACACCAGTGGCTGCAGCGGCTTCCGTTCCCTCTTCATTTACCTCTACAAAAGCTTTGTGGATGATATCCTTGATAAAGAGGTCTGCTCCGCCTTTGGGATCGCGGATGCCGGTGAAATCTGCGGTAACTTCGTTGAAAGCAGTTACCATGCCCATCTTCTTGAGTATATCGGTGAGACCGGGGAATTCCAAATCCATCTTGAAGCGGGGGAGATGAACCATCACTTCCTGATTCTTCAGCATACCCATCCATCTCTTGAAGGAGGCTTCGTCGATGGTGGGCGGGGTCTTACTGTTTTCATCCGGCAAAATCACCAGCATGGCCAGGTCTTTTTCTGCATAAGGCAGCTCCAGAACCTGGCAATTGGGGGTTTCCAAATAGCCGTAGCTGTCTTTGGCATACATCATCTTGACGGGCTTTTCCACCTTGCGGTCTGGAGTGAGGTAGAAGGGTGTTTCGTAAGTGGCTTTGGGATCGAACTGACGCTGCCAATTGCCCTTGAAGAAGATGGCGTTTACCAATACCATGCCGTCGTTGCTGGCTTGGATATGATCAGGGCTCACCAAGTCTTTGATGCGGTTGTTTGTGCGTTCCAGCACCCATTTGTTGATATATCCTGCGCTACCAACGTAATCCGAGAAATCCAGGGATTCGATATCGCTGTCGTAGCTTTGCTGCAAGAGCTTGCGGTATTCCGGCAGCAGCAGATCTTCATAAGCCTTTGCCTGAAAGAGGCCATTGGCTACGTTGAAGCTGGCATTGCCGCGTTTGCCTATTTCGTTTAGGGCTTGATTGAGATTGGCAAATGCCGGGTGGTGAAGCTCATCTTCCATCAAAAAGCTGAGGACCTTCTTCATCTCATCACGGGTGCTGCCGCGCGCTCCGCCATAAGCCATGGAGAGGGCGGTGGAAATGCTGTGGGGAGAGAAAAACAGATTTTTGCCTTCGGTATCTGCCATATTGTATAGACGGAAGGCAAGCTCGCCGTTGTATCCGGCAAATTCGCTCATCAGTTCAGGTTTGAGAGTGGGCATCACAAGTTCATTGTCAAGCGGTTTTACTTCGTCCGCGATCTGCTTTTTACTGTTGCAAGCGCAACCAAGGGTTATCAGCAGCAAAGTGGCAAGTAGCGGTAGTGCATATTTCATTGGGGATTCCTCCTTGGATATTGTTGGATGCATAAAATAAGCGGGTCAAATCAAGTCAATGAGTTTTTGGTTTTGGCTCTTTTTAAGACCTGCTTTTACCTTTGATACTATCAAAAAGGCTTGTTCCTGCAGATAAATCGGCTAAATTGTCTTTTATGAAACGAAACAAGCCAGAGACAACGCTGATATATCCGGTGTTTATACCCATGCAGGGATGTCCCATGCATTGCATCTATTGCGATCAGTATCAAATCACCGGAGAAGCAGAGCAGGACGGGGCGGATATGGCAGGGGCACGTCAGTTTCTCCTGCGCAACAAGGGGCGCAAGCGGCAGGTTGCATTCTATGGAGGCAGCTTCACGGCGCTATCCCAAGAGCATCGGGAACGGCTGATCCAACCTCTGTGGGAGGCGTTGGATGGGTCCTGTTCACTGCGCATTTCCACACACCCTCTTTATATAGATGAAGATATCCTAAGGTGGTGTAAGGATTGGCGGATCAGCACGATAGAGCTGGGGATTCAGGATTTTGGTGATGAGGTATTGGCTGAGGTGGGGCGTGGCTATAGCTGCAGGGATGCCAAACAGGCTGCCCTGATGGTGAAGGAACATGGCTTTGAGCTGGGCATCCAATTGATGCCTGGTTTGCCGGGCTGGACGCAGGAGAGCATCCGGCACAATCATGCTGTTGTGAGGATCATCAAGCCGCATCTCTTGCGGATTTATCCCTGTATTGTGATCAAGGGCACTCCCCTGGAAAAGATGTGGCAGGAGGGGCGATATCAGGCTTTGGAATTGGAGGAGGCATTGGCGCAAAGTGCGGATTGGCAGCAGCTTTGCGATCAGGAAGGCATCCGCTTGATCAAGCTGGGGATTCCCTCCAACCTGGCACCCTCGGAAATAGCTGCCGGACCCTGGCATCCGGCTTTTGGTCAGTTGGTGCAGGCAGAGCTATTGGTTCGCTCTTTACAACGTCAGTATTCCCCTGGCTCCACAATATTGCTGGACAAAAATAGCTGGAACTTGATAGTGGCACACAAGGGATTTTATCATAAGATCCTAATGAACAGAATGCCAGGTTGCATCCTGGTGCGTCAATGATAGCAAAGACACATACAGTGTGTAATTCGTCTCCTAAAATGGAAGAAAACTTATGAAAAGACTTGTAATGATGTTGATACTGATAGCCGGATTGTTGGTTTCCTGCAATATAAGCAAGCCAGTATTGCCTGAATGGGATGTGACGCTTAATATCCCTTTGATCAGCAGATCCTTTTTCGTGTCAGACCTGGTGGATAGCGTGAATATCATCACGGATGACAA
>JAAYQD010000111.1 GCA_012519465.1 Candidatus Cloacimonadota bacterium | reverse complement strand
GTGGGATCGCTTCCGTTGAGGGTATAATATATCTGGGCGCCGGCAGTGGAGCAATTAATCATGATATCTTGCTCCATATGGTATGTTCCCGCGGGAGGATCAAACAGTGGGTCTGCAACGGTTTGCAGGTTGTTTCCGGCATAGATCAGGAAGAGATCATCCGGCCAGGAACCGATCATTCCATTTACCTCGCTATAGATTGTGGGATATGCTGGTACAATCTCCTGGGCACCATCATCCCACACTTTGAAGTTGATTTCTTCAGCGTCGGCATCTGTATATATCAGAATCAGACATCCGGCGATATCCCCTACCACGGCGATATTTTGCTTGCCGCGCAGCTCTTCCTCTCCATTTACGGTAACGAATGCCGCCAACACATCGTTTGCGGAGGCAGGCAGGCCATCGATGGTCACTTTCGCCATCACGGTCATGCTGCCGGTGAGGATTTCCGGCTCGTCCCAGGGGTCAACAGCTAACAAGGCACTGTAAATGAGCATCAGAACAAGGATCAATAGAGCTTTTTGTTTCATGCCACCTCCCTTTATTTCAGAAGCATCAGCTTCATTGTATGCTGTTTTCCATCTGCACTCAGGCGGCAGAAATAGATGCCGGAGACCACGGCGTTGCCATGTTTATCCTTGCCATCCCAAGTGAGATGGTGGCTGCCGGAGGCTTGCGGTCCCGAAAGGAGGGTTCTGATCTTCTGCCCGCGCAGGTTGAATATCTCCAGCTTGGCAGAAGTGTGATCTTTGGCGATATCCACGCGGATGGTGGTGGATGCCTGGAAGGGATTGGGCCAGGAGGAAATCAAGCTTGTAGCCAGCATGGGGGCATCCGTATCCTGTGCTTTCAGCTGGTGGAAGCTGCGTTTGGCATAACTGCCTAATGTGGTGCCGGGTTGGCTGAGGATGCCGGGAGTAAGCTCCACTATTTCCCTTGTATCAGGCTTAAAAAGCTTGAAATCGATGGGTTCAGAGGCAATCTCGCTATATACCTGCAACAGGGTTCCCAGCTTGCCTTCATGATGGATAACCGGTGCCAATCCGCGCAATTCTCCATTCACAAAAGCTGCCAAGATGTCGCCCTCTTGTGCGCTTTCGTCCAATTCACACAGTATAGCCTGGCTGTCGGATTTGACCATTGGTGAGCCGTGATTTGCCAGGATGGGTATGTGTTGGGCGGGAACCATTTCACGCGTGGACACTGGATAGACAAAGGATGCAGGGGTTTCCATACTGATCCAGTAAGCCCGTCCGGGGCTCATGGTGTGCAGGGTGTTGTATGGATTGCCGGGCTCATAGATGCCTTCCATGCCTTTCACCTGCAAGAGATAGGGGAAAATACCTATCAGGGCAGTGGTTGCCGCCATGGGCGTTTGGGGGATGTAGGCTGCCAGATTCCAGCCGGTATCGAGGGAGATGGGAGTATCTGGTGGGATGCGCCTGCCTTCCACGGACCAAGTGGCGGAAGAGCTCATCAAGACGTTGTATCCCCTGCCATCGCTGAAGGACGTGAGGCTGGAAAATGGATTGCCGGGGATGTAGGCTGCTTCGCTATCTTTGATCTGTATTAGATATGGCGCAAGGAGGCCTACCAGGGCGTCTATCGTGGGATCATCCGGGGAAACGTTCAATGATACCAGATTCCTACCGGATTGCAGGGCGATATCCTGTGTTAAGAAGGGGATCAGGGTAATGATATTGGAAAAGGCGGCGGGAGATGCCTCGCCACCGGAGTAAATAGCTTTCACCGCCCAGCGGTAGCTGTTATAATCCACGGTATTCCAAGTGATATCCAGATATTCAGTTGTGCTAATGGGGGTGGGAGTGAGGGACACCCAAGTGTCCTCATTGTTTTCCTCTCCATGTACGAGACGCCACACCCTGTAGCCAATGAGGGCTCTGGAGGAGGGGCTGTTTATGGGTGGAATGGCACTTGCTGTATCGCTCTTGCGATTATCACTTTCTTGCAGCGAGCCAATGCTGATTCTGGCATCAGTGGTATTGAAATAGCTGGCGTCATTGAATGTAATAATGGGAGCAGAGCTTGGGGCGTCGTATCCCACATAACCTTGGATGTTCCAGTTGTAATTCAAGGAGGGCGCCAGCTGCAGGAGGGTTGCCCATTCGCCATTGAAAAACATCATATTGCCCAAGCCATCAGTTGCAGGGCCTTCATCGCATCCGGCAGGGTATCCACTTGTCACGTCACATCGATAGCCAAACCACAGCTCTTCAGTGCCGGTAATTGTGACGGGATTTGCCAGCATCACGGTATTATAGACATCAAGGGCGGGCGTAAAGGGTTGATCCCTTACAAGCTGGTCTGGTGCAGCAGCAGTTCCACCCGTCCAGACGCGGATGCTGAAGCTTCCATCCTGGACAGACCAGGCTTTGACGGCATGGAGGCTTTGCCCCGCATATTCCGCTAATGCCGAGGCAGGAAAGCGAATGGCAACATCGAAATCAGCCACATCATTGGTGCCGATACAGGTGTGGTTGAAGCCGTCATCATAGTGCAGCCATCCTCCAAAGCCTGCAGTGGGCGCACTCCAGTTGATGCTGATGGCGTCAAGATTCACCTCATGTGCCTGCACATATTGGGGAGGGAGGAGGATATCAGCAAGGGTAAAATCCTGTGTGGTATTTTCGCCCCCCACGATAGTGACACTGTGGATATCGTCGTAATAGCCAGGTTTGGAAGCGGATACAACGTATAAGCCACTGGGAATATAAGGCAGACTGTAAGTGCCATCTGTGGTGGAAACAGATCTGAAATTCGTGCCTTCCATGCTGATACTGGCGCCAGCAAGAGGCTCTCCAGCTACAGAGACGGTTCCGCTGAGGCTGCCCAGAGCATCAACGCTTACCTCCAAAAGTTCCGTGGTATCATTGCCCGGGTTTTGGTCACCATTGAGAACCACTTTGCCATACAACACCTCTGCCCCTTCCGTGGTGGGCGTCCAGGGAATGGTGAAGACGAGGGATTGACCAGGCTGGATAAGGGTTCCAGATACTGATCCCACCAGGATGTCATTTGCTCTGTAAAGCTGTACCTGGTAATCATCCTGGCTACTTTGCCCCATATTGGATACGGATATCAGATAATCAGTTGATATTCCTACGATAGAATCGGTATCTCCCGTTAGGGAAACCGCTGCCAAGTCATTGTCTATGATCTGGCTTGGGTATAGATTGAGGACTGCTGCCTGTAACGCTGTGAAGCTGTTTTGATTGGGATTGAGGTTGTTCAGGTAAAAGTAGCCGTTAAATGCTCCGCTCCAGCCCCAATTGAAGTGAAAGTAGTCGGTTCCCTGGTATCCATCCAATACAAAGGCGTGTCCTCCGGAGCCTTGCCCCCGATAGATAATTGGGCGCCCCAGATCCAGATCGTTTCTCAGCATGGATGCCCAGGTGGTGGCACTGTAATCATTGGCACGGTAATAATAAGCCTCACTGTTGTAGCGGAAATAATTGACCATGGCGTGTCTGGCATCCGAGCTATATGCACCGCTGCCCTCTGCGCCATACATCATCTCCACCGCCACTCCGCAATGGTAAAGCAGGGTGGTCACATGGTTGTTTTCCTGGGAAACAGAATTGGGCATCAAGCTCCAATTATAAGTGGTTTCGCCAAAGTTTGCCGTTTGCGTGCCATAACCATCTGCATAGTAGGATTTGGATCCATTGCCGGTGATGGGATAATTCCACTTCTTCATTACCTGTGCCATGGCGGTTGCCACACAGCCCGCCCACACATGACCTCCGGGACCGTTTGCAGCGGGCGGACATTGGGAATTGTAGGGCCAGCCCTGATCCCAGGTGGTGGCACACAGGGGCGCGATATCTCTGGTGATCACAAAGTCTGAAAAGTCTTTCTTTAGCAGCTTGCTCCAGGTGGGATCCACAGTCCACTCTGGATGGGAGCGGATTTCCCGCATACTGCGGCTGTACTCCCCCAGATACCAGTCTATATGCGCGGGAATGTCTTCCACAGGGAAAGAGCCATTCGTGGAGTATCCCAAGACGGGGGCGGAGAGATCATCAGCTGCCACCAACACAAAGCCCCCTGGGGAGAGATTGATGATATAAAAATCAACGCTGAGGGAGCCTTGCCCTCGGTAGGGATGAACGGACTGGGCAGTGACGACGCTATTGGTCATATTTCCCAGCAAGCCTTCCGCTATCTGGGTGGCTGTATATTCTTCCACTCTCTCTGCCAGGAGCACCCAGCAGATGATGGAAATCAAAATGACAATCGTCAGTTTCTTCATGATCACCTCGTTTTACATAATCAGCTTCATGCTTTTCATGCTATTTTACTCTTCATGGAACCCATGTAGATTGTCAATCATTAATTTCTATCAACCATCGGGAACCCGCTTGGATGAAAGGATAGTGCTGTGGTTAATGGTCTGTCTTACTGCCTCACAATCTTCTTGATACTTGTTTGGGTGGGTGTTTGCATGCGCAGGAAATAGATACCGGCGGGAACCTTCTTGCCAGAGGCGTCACGTCCATCCCAACGGTAGTCTTGGAATCCTTTTGCTTTGCCCACATACTGGTGTACACGCTGTCCTTTCAGGTTATAGATATTCAGCTGATACTGAGGGTTGGGTTCTTTGATACCGATACGGATGGTGATGGCATCTGCGAAGGGATTGGGGTAGACGTTGTGTATTCCCGTAAAGAGAGGGGCTTGGGTATCATCGGGGTTGGAAACCGGGATGATTTCAAACAAGCCCTCGGCTACCCCACTGGTCGTCCAATCGGTTTTGAATGCTATTGCCTTGAGCGTGGTATCCTCTGTAATGGTGATGGGTCCTGCATATTGAGGAGATGATTCGTCCGGTGTGCTGCCATCCAAAGTGTAATGGATATTGGCGTTGGACGTGTGGCAAATGAGGGATACTTGCACTTCTCCCATATACATTCCCGCTGGAGGGTCGAATATGGGTGTGGAAACAGTTCCGGTGATGTAAAAGTGTGCACTAACAGTGGGGCTGGGAATCCAATCGGTCCTGTATGCTTTTGCTTTGATGGTGTAGTTTGAATTTGTAGATAGATTGATGGGAGCTGTGTAAAGGGAAGAAGTTTGAGAGGGTTCAGTTCCATTCATGGTATAGCGTATCTGGGTATAAAATGTGGGGCAGCTTATTACCACATATTGTGGGCTTGTATAATGTCC
>JAAYQD010000110.1 GCA_012519465.1 Candidatus Cloacimonadota bacterium | reverse complement strand
GTTAGGTGTTAGGTGTTAGGTGTTAGTCTCAGCTCTATCTTTCAATTTTCTGCGTAACACTCCCAGCATTCTACCTATTTCATCGCATAAAGAAAGTAGGTGTGTGGCTTGTTCTTCTTTTAGATAGGTCAATTTGGCAGATAACATTATTTGAGTTTCCAATTCGGTTAATGAACCGCATGCTATGGATAGAAAGTGAATATACTCAAGTATGGAATCACGCCCTCTTCCCTCAGCAATATTGGATACAATAGATACGGCAGCACGTCGCATCTGACTGGTTAGGGTATAAATCTCAGATTTGGGAAAATCTGAAGTACTCTTATATATCTTCTCTGCCAAATCCATTGCTTTTTGCCAAACAAGCAAATCCCTGTAACTCTTAATCTCTTTCATTAACTTCTCCTTTTATTGCCAGAAACTGGATATGCATTATCGAACTATATAAAATACCATAGGATTTTTGGCAAGGGATATTTAGGTGTTAGGTGTTAGGTGATAGGGCGCCAGCCGTTGGCTGGCTGAGGTTTTAGGTGTTAGGGGTTAGGGGGCGCAAGCGCCCGGGTGTTAGGTGTTAGGTGTTAGGTGTTAGGGCGCCCTGATCCCTGTCCCCTGACCCCTGGCTCCTCCATTGAAAATGGGGAGCCATTAGAAGATGCTCTTCTAAATAGCCGTCCAAAGCGGGATCCACCTGTGCCAAACGCCGCCGCACACGGCGCAATGCAGCATTCAGCGCCACTCGCGCGCGATGCGTGTTATCAGTAAAAGAACGCACGCGTCCATCAGGCAGCAGGCTGTCGCTGAGGTATTTTTGCAGGGCATCCAATTCTTTTTGTTCGGCTGTGGAAATTCTTCCACGAGGGGTGTTGTCTTTTTTATCCTGGAGGATTTTGAGGCGTTGGCGCACCTGGTTCAGGCAGCGGGCGTCTGAGACGGGGATGGCAGTTTCACAGAGCAAGGGTGGGGTGTGTGGGGATGTGCCTGCCAATTGGGGAGGTGGTGCATGGTGTGAAATCTGGTGGGTGCCAGCCAAGGTTTGCAGGATATCCTGGGCAGAGAGGGGGGTATCCGCATGATGGATAAGCAGCTGCAGCGCTTGGGCACCCAAGAGACCACGCAGGGGGATGAGGGCGCGCTTGAGCCGCAAGAGAGGTGAGGATTGGATAAGATCTTGATAATCTGAGAAACATTGTTCCCAGAAATCCGGACTGTGAGGGTGAGAGATGGAGCGTGCCATCCCGGGTTTAAACTTACTGAAATACATTGTTGCCTCCTATGGCAGTAATTTTGGGGCTAAAGCGGAGGAGAGCGCTATCTTGTGGCGTGATGCCGATGCGTTTTCCAGTGCCGGGCAGCCCTTGGGGAGACAGATAATTATAAGTATTGATAATGTCAAGTCTTAAATTTGCTAAGCATAGTCTAGCATTTCTGCAAATAGATAAGCTTCAGTAATATATATGATATAGATTAATGTGTTTGGGCTGGTTCTGTGCCCGGAGGTGAGGATAGCTGGGTGTTGCTTGCCCTTCCCTCAGTGTGGGCAGCACATATTTACTGTGAGTAAATATGAACACTTTTTGCATCGGCATATATCACAGGATAATAAAGGGATTCTATTGAATGATATTCCGCAAAATGGCATGCGTTTCCCTATGTGGGGTAGGGGCATATCCGGCTGTGAGATTGATGCAGATATTCAGTGATACTATTTATGCTCCGGCGGCCGCGGGGTGTTGAAGTATGATGGGTATTAAAAATTATTCATGGTGAGATATGGCCTTGTAATCACTTGACTTTTTGAAGGAGGAAACAAATGAAAGTCAAATTTAAATATGGAATCCGGACATTTTCCGGCACGGTTGATGAGATGACCTATAGCAGCTACAAGAATGGTAGCGTTTGTATCGGGCGCCGTTGGGTGATGCCCAAATTGACGGAGCAAAACAGCGAGATGGGCAAAACCAGCCAGAATCTGAGTAAACTGTGGGAGGGAGCTTCCACGGAATACAAGGACGATTTTGCGGCTTATGCGCGTCTTTATGGCCAGCTGAAGAGTAACCGCAGGAAAGCGGTTAACAATGGATATTCCCTGTTTGTGAAGGCGATGTATGCCTGGGCCAAGACCGAGGATCCGGAATTGGATTTGAAAACAGTGACGCTTCAGGATATCGACACCCTGGGCGGGAGAGTTGCCAGCGTCTATGGCTGTGTGAGTAATGGTATTTTGCCTGCAGTTCCCGGTTGGGAAGAAATGGAAGGTGAGATATGAAGACCAGTCAGATGAATAACGAGGTGATGAGGGCGCTTGCGAAGGAACTGGCTACGCGGATCAATCAGCTGGTGGATATTCCGCTGATTAGCGAGGAGAGCGAGCAGGCTTTCTTTGAGATGGTGATATTGATGCTACTGGAGTTGGTTTTTAGCCGCTTCGGGAAAGCTGTGTGAGTAAGGGGCGCTTCGGCGCCCTTCTTTTTTTTACCACGAAAGGCACGAAAATACACGAAAGGGTTATTAAAAAGAAACCACGAATTACACGAATGGACACGAATTTTAGGCTCGCTTTGCTCGCGATTAAAAAGAAGGAAACACAAACTGAAAATAGGCTTGGATTTAGCGAAGCTCTATCAACTATCAACTAACAACTAACACCTTTTTTTAACCACGAATTACACGAATGGACACGAATTTTAGGCTCGCTTCGCTCGATGGTAGCTCGCCTTGCTCGCTGGGTAGTTTAATAAAAGCCGACTAAAGTCAGCGAAACCACCGGCTAAAGCCTGTGTTACCAAGAGGTTACGAGTTCGACCTGCGTGCGATGACTGAAAGAATATACAAAAAAAGCCAAGTATTTCTGTGGGTTTCTCTGTTTTCCAAGGTTAATCTCTTTTAATTAGTGAAATTAGTGTAATTAGTGGTTCCTTCTTTTATTGTGGATAAAAAAAAGCCCCTACCAGAAGGCAGGGGCGATGTTTTTTAATCCAAACCCGGATTTACCAAGATCTGATTACCTGATCTTTGTTGGTAAGACGCAAGTTGTTGAAGTTGCGGTTTGAATTTCTGAGGCTGTGTCTGAGGTTCTGTGTGAGGTTGGGTTTGATGATGGTTTTGTTGGAGGTGATTCTGCTGCTGATCACATGACGCTCTGCAGCAGCTTCTTCTGTGGTGGCAAGCACGTAGAAGAATTGGAATTCTTCTGTGCCATCGTAGTAGTAGTCCCGGGAGGTGTTTCCAGCTTCCAGGAGGGTCCACTCTTCAAAGTCAGCATACGGATCGTTGGAGCCATATACGTCGTAAGTGACTGCGTCTTCCACTTCGTCCCAAGTGAGTTTGGGATATCCGTCCAGCACGATGGTGATTTCGGGGGCATCCAGTTCGATGGGGTCTTCCTCTACCCAATTGGTGACGATGGCGCCAATTGCCCAGGAGCCGGGATATAGACCAAGTTCACCGCCTATGATTGTATAGCTGGTGCCGTAATCGTAGTTTTCGTCCATGTAGAAGTAGTTTCCAGCCGGGATATCTTCCCAGGCAACCATGAAGTACTGGCTTTCGATGAGGACTTCATAATCTTCCAGATCAACCAGCAGAAT
>JAAYQD010000109.1 GCA_012519465.1 Candidatus Cloacimonadota bacterium | reverse complement strand
TGTAAACATCGTTGACACATAATGAAAGATAGGGGCAAAGGGTATATACAAGATGCAAGCCGGGCGGGGGATGTAAACCAAAATCCAATAAGCATGCCGCTTTCAAAGCACAAATCTATAGGCAAAAAGAAGAGCCCTGCAGGTGCAAGGCTCATCATTATAGTATAGTGTTTTAATCTATGGATTAATCCTGTTCAAACTCCAGCAGTTCATCGTCTATATTCAGTTCGATATTTCCTTCCAGGGAGTCAATCATAAACTGGGCGGATTCGTTGAGGTCTCCAGTGGGGAACTTTCGGAGGAAGGTTTTGAACAGATCAATGGCGAGCTCGGTATTCTTGAGTTCTTCAGCCACCAAAAACGCTTTCATAAAGGAAGCCTTATAATCGTCAACACCGTTTTGGTAGTTTTGGATAATCTGGTCGTAGGAATTGATGGCGTCTTTGAATCTTCTCATGCGGGCGGCATCATCTGCCATATTGAACAGCTCTTCCGCGCTGAGGAGCAAGCGCAGCCTTTCCGGGTATTTGATCAGGTTAAATTCTGCTGCCAATTCATCAGACATATCTTCCTGACGGATGGTCTCTTTCTCTCGTTTGAGGATGCCAAAGATGCGTGGCTCCATCTCGGTGAGGGTTTTGATAACTGCGGGGTTTTCGCGCAGGATATTAAAGAACGCATAATCTCCACGGGCTGTTTTGAAGACGGGGCTGAGGTAGCCCACGGGGTTGTCCCAAATCTTTCTGGAAAAAGCCTCATCAGAGCCGATGCCGGTGATGATGCCGTTGTCATATTGATTGTCCAAAACAGATTGATTGGGTCTGAGAGATTCAGCTTCGATGATTTTTTGCATATTTTTCTCATCTCCCAGGCGGTGCATGCGTGAGTATTTATTGAGGGTGCGATTGGCATCCTTTTCTGTTTCAAACCATAGAACTTGGATGGCTCTGGAGGCGGGAGTGGTGTAATCTCCAAGGTGTGCATCATAATAGGTTTGCACCTCTTCATCGGATACAGTGACGGCATCCACAACCAGCCTTCTGAAGGTGGTATTCAGAATATAGTAGGTTTTCATCTGTACATAGTCATCATTAGTATCCACATATTTAGCGTAACCTTGCTGTGTGGCTTCTGTGAACATAAGATCACGGATCAGCTCTTGATCCACCAGCTGGGAGACGCCTTCGCCTTTGATGTACATAATCTGTTCCTGGGGGCTAAGCTTGTGGAAGTTTTCGATGATTTTGGAGACGGTATAGTTGAATTGGTCGTGGGTGGAGGTTACCAGATATTCATCGGCGATATCTTCATCGAGGGTGGGGGAATTGAGGTCTATTCTTTCAAAAAGGGAGGTTTCTATCTGGACGCCGAATTTATCCATCAGTGTGCTGCGCAGCTCATCCAAAAGCTCTTTTTCCTTGAGGGGGCGCAAGCGTTGCTCAATCTCCGGTACCACTTCTGAATACTGTTTGGATCTGCCTTCGTTAAATTGTGTAACGCTGATTAGATGCCAGCCACTATCGGTTTCAATGGGACCAATAATCTTATCTATATTGGCGGTGTTTTGGCGGATCAGGTCTTCCAGTTCAAAATCGTTGCCAATTCCGGGGATATTGCCATTGAGGCGGATGTTTTTGATCACGCCTTTGAGACCTTTCACATAGCTGTTTTTGTTGTAAATCTCGGATACATCTGCCCAGATTTCGCCTTCTTGAAGCAGGGTAAGAGCCTGCATGCCCTGAATTTCGTCTTCCACCTGCATATAATTGATATTCACCACAGGCAGCACAGCAAAGAGTTGGGGATTATTTTCAAAGTATTGCATTTTGTCTGCTTCTGTTATTACAACCATGTCAATCACGTTGCGCTTGTAATATTCCTGTATATAAAACTGGCGGGTAGCAGCTTCTACTTTCTCTTTCACGTCGGGTTCCTGATCGATGCCCAGCTGAATTGCCTTGAGCATCAATACTTTTTCCAAGGCTATTACATCCAATACTTGGGTCTGGCCAGCCACTGTGAGATATGCGCCACGTTGATTGGGTGGAATTTTTTCAATACGTTCATCCAGCTCTTGTCTGGTGATTATACCATCCTCATATTCAGCAAGAATCACATCATCTCCCAAGAGCATGTTATCTGTAACTGCAATGGGGACAGGGCGTTCTTGAGCTGCCACCAAGAGCGGTAAGACCAGCAAAAGAACGAGGGGGATGAGGAGCCTGAGATCACGAATCATATTGTTTCTCCTTATATGTGCTTAGGTATTTTATGATGTATGCCAAAATTTGTGTGGAC
>JAAYQD010000108.1 GCA_012519465.1 Candidatus Cloacimonadota bacterium | reverse complement strand
TAAGGGAGGGCATCCAGGCTGATATCTGCGTGTTGTCCCAGGCTGAATTTGGCGATATCCACCTCGTTGATATTGCTTTGCACGATCATCTTGGAGAGGTCTGCAATCTTCATCACCACGGTGCCTTCGCCAAAGCTGTTCATGCTGGATTGCACCATTTCCCCTTCGTTTACCTTGCGCTCTATCACCACTCCGGAGGCGGTGGCAAATACGTGGGTCACCTTGCCGGGGACGTCCAATTCCCTGATCATCTCATACTGATTGCTGGCTTGTTTATACTCGATCAGGGCGGTGGTGAGGGCGTCTGCAGCAGCGTCATACATCTCTTGGGAGATATACTCGTTTTGCAAGAGCACCTCTTTGTCTGCCAAGTCTTTGCGTGCATTTTCCAAGCGCAATTCAGCGCGCTCCAGCTGTGCCTTGGTGCTGAAAAGGGTATTTGCCTGATTGTAATCCGGCTCGATATCGGCTATGATTTGGCCTTGGCGCACATAGTCGTTTTCTGCCACGTAAAACTTTACTATCTTGCCGCTTACCTTGCTTTTGATGGAAACCACGGTCTGGGGTTGCACCTCACCGGTGATTTCTATGCGGGATTCTATGTCACCCCTATTCACGGTGTGGGTTTGCGGTTCCATATTCAGGAAGGCTTTTCCCATTGCCGCCTTGCCGCAACGGCCAAGCCCCCACACTGCAACTATCAAAATGACCACAATCTCGATTATTATTATCCATTTCTTACGCATTGATCCTCTCTGGCTGCCGGAAAACCGGTTGTTAGGAGACGCATAGATTAAAGAGCGGGATACTGTCAACACAATTATCACATAAGGCATGAATTATCCGATAGATACCGGCTGAAATACAGCATATAAGGAAGCGCCGACACCCGGTAGATGGATGCCGGCGCAAAACAGGCGTGATGCCTATATCCTTAAAAGCCTGCCTGCGATAGCATTCAAGCCTTTTAGCCTACAGACCTGCACTCAACCTTCTCCTCGTAACGTAATATGTGCACCCTATAATAGAGCACACGCCGTTCCACAATATCTATCATTCGTAATGCATTGATATATTATAGTATTACACAAATTGGCAACTTATGGATGTGGTAAATAATACCATAAAACACCCAGTATTCCACCCTTGGGCGTGGTATAATCTACCACAAAAAGAGATGATACTGTCAGGGTATCATTCATAAAGATTCTTTTTTATCAATCTGCTACCCGGCTGCCCCAAAACTACTCCTCTTCCTCCTTGATACAGTAGGCAGTTATCTTTTTATGGAGGTTTGATCTATCCAACCCCAGCTTCTCTGCCGTGCGAGCGAGGGAGTATTCATTTTGGCGATAGTGAAACTCTATATAGTTACGTTCAAAGACGCGCATTGCCTCTCTGAGGGTGTGTTTTGTATCCAGGCAATCTGACACATTGAAGTGCTGTGCACCTTTGGTAAAGTCTTTCAATTCCAGATCTTTCCCATCTGAAAAGATCATCGCTCGCTCCAGGCTGTTGCGCAATTCCCGCGCATTTCCCTGCCATTCGGATTGGTAGAGATAGGAGAGCGCATCGGGAGTGATATCTCTGATGGGGATATTGTTGCGCTGGCAAAAGTCCTTCACAAAACAGCGCGCCAAGGGGATGATATCCTCCGGCCGTTCCCGCAGGGGTGGAATGCGGATATGGATGGCATTCAAGCGATACAGCAGGTCTTCGCGGAAGATGCCGGATTCCACTGCTTGCTCCAGGCTTTGGTTGGTGGCGCTGATGATGCGCGTATTTATCTCCATCACTTTGCCGCCCACCTTCTGGATTTCTCCCTCGGAGATCACGCGCAGCAGCTTTGCCTGCAAAACCAAGGGCAGCTCTATCACCTCATCCAGGAAGAAGCTATTATCCTTGGCAAATTCAAAGTAGCCCATGCGGGAGCGAGTGGCACCGGTGAAGGCACCTTCCTCATACCCAAACAGCTCTGCTTCAAAGAGTTCCTTGGGCACAGAGGCACAATTGATGCTCACCATGGGTTTATGGGCAAACTTGCTGAGGCGGTGAATGGCGTGTGCTGCCAATTCTTTGCCCACTCCCGTTTCTCCGGTGATGAGCACCGGCGTATCAAATTCCGCTGCTTTATGGATTTTATCCAAGATTTCCTGCATAATGGTGGATTTGCCCACGATGCCTATGATGGAGGCGAATTTATTGATGGATTCCTGGTCTCGGCTCATCCTTTGCGCCAGCCTATTCACCCGTTCCCTCAATTCAGGGGGTTCCACGGGTTTTTCGATAAAGTCTTGAGCGCCATATTTGAGCGCCAAAACGGCATCGGGGATATGCCCGGCGCCGGAGATCATGAGGATGGTGCTATTGGGATATGCCTCGTGAAACTCTTCCAACAGCGTAAAACCGTCTTTGATGGAGGGGAAGCACATATCCAGCATGATGATATCAAAATGCTCTTGGGAGGTGGCGTCTCGCGCCGCATTCACATTGTTTGCCACCACCACCCGGTGTCCGTCTTGCTGAAGGATATCTTTTACCAGGCGGCAAAAGATGAGATCATCATCTGCCAATAGGATATTAATCTTTGCCATCGCTCTCTCCTTTTAGCCACAGGGATACCACGGTGCCCACCCCTTCTTCGCTTTGGATGTGAATCTCGCCGCCCATGGATTCGATGATTTTGCGGCTTTCCGGGATGCCGATGCCAGTGCCGGATTGGTTGGTGGTAAAGAAGGGATTGAAGATTTCATCCAGATATTTTTCGGGGATGCCGATGCCGTTATCTTCGATTTCCACCAGCACCGAGAGCGGACCTTTGGGGCTGCTGTGATTGGGGAAGCTCTTGATGCTGACGTGCAGTGTGCCCCCATCCGGCATGGCTTCCACGGCATTGTTGATGAGGTTGATGAGGGCTTCTTCAAAGCGGATGGGTTCTATGAAGGCATGCACAGATTTGAGGGTCCAATTTTTGATGAGGGTGATATTTTCCGGCAGTCTGAGATGGCTGATCACGTGTTCCAGGGAAGGGGCGATATCCTGCAGCTTGAGGTCATAATTCTTGAGCTCGGTAAAGCGCTGGAAGGAGTGGGTAAACACCCTCACCTTCTCGATTTCATCACGTATGATCTGCAGATATTCTTCCTTCTGCCCTGCCTCCAGATCATCCTTTTCCAAAAGTGGCAGCACCAGGAT
>JAAYQD010000107.1 GCA_012519465.1 Candidatus Cloacimonadota bacterium | reverse complement strand
CCATAGCCCTGACAGGGTTATCATGGGCAATAATGTCATCAAGACAACATTGAATCATCTGGTATCTACAGTCTGTTTGAATGTGCATAACAAATATCCTGTTTACAAAATTATGATGTCACAATAGTAAGTACCCATATTTTGTCAAGAAGTATTTGGTGCTATTTAGGAGTTTTTTCACAGCCTCTTTTAGCCGGGCGTTTCGCCGACTTCAGTCGTTTTATAATTAAGGCAATATTTCTATATTTTTTGTATCTCGCAGTCATAATATCTCTCAATACTATCACCTTGCTTCCCTTAAAAAATACCTGTCTCCTAATTTATGGTTATTTCATAAAGCCGTGGGGTTGCTTTTGCGTAAGACCATTGCCACCATGTTGTTACACAATTTATCTTTGTGCTTCAAAGACCGACTGAAGTCGGCGAAACGCCCGGCTAAAAGCCAGGGGATACAAGGGGTTATAGAAACAGGTTCCAGGTTTCAGGTATCAGTACAGCGTCGAAACGCCGCTCCTCTGGCTTCTGACCCCTGTCACCTGTCTTGTGCAGCAAACCCAGGTCAAAAACTCCAGTCGCCTATTTTGTTGGCAAAGACACCCTGGCCTAAGATGTTCAGGTCAGAATCGGTGACATACCAGTCTTCTGGCCCGTGAAAAAATGCATTGCTGCCCTTCATACCCGGAGTGCTTTGGGCGGTGTAGATAGCCATCCCCAGTTCCGGGTTGAGGGGATTGGGCAGGCACACCGCCAGGCGCAGCCCCGTGCCGATATACTCCTTATCAGCAATGATCCTGTCTGGCAGTATCTGAAAGGGAGGTGAAAGCAAATGTTTATCCAGCCAAAGGTTGCTACCCCAAGCCCCGTAAGCATAGATGCCGCACTGGCTGAGATCCATCTGTAGAGCCTGGGTATCAGTGTAGGCTGTGGCATGCATGCGATCGACGAGAAAATCCACGGTGGGCATGATGTATTCCTCCACCCCTTCCACTCGCTGGGGATCGGGATAGATGATAACGGCGGATTCCGATGAAACAGAGTTGAGCGGTCCCTTAAAGGCGAGCATCTTCAAGATTTAGTCTTTGGGAATATCTTTGATGTTGGCGAATTTTTGCATCAGCCGGGGAAAGTATTGATCATAGCTGGTGCCGACCTGGCTGCGCTCTTGCTCGTATTCCAAGAGGGCATCATATACCTGCTCGATATAGACAAAGCCTTTGTTGATCTCTGGCGAGAGAAAAAAATCCTGCTCTTGATTCGGATAATAGAGTTGTAATAAACGTAATTCAGACGCGCGCACAAAGTGCTCTACAACGGTTATCCACCAGGAACCATAGGCTTGGTCTTCCATCTTTCTTTTGATGGGTTCAAACAGGGCTGCGGCATCCTCAATCATCCCAAAATATTCGTCCACCAACGGGTTGACGTAAGGGTGAGAAAATTCGTGAAAAATCATGTAAGCCAAATGTAGAATGGGCATCTTTGGATCAGCATCATCTTCATAGCTGGTGACGCAAAAGAGGTCTGCTTTACCTTGCTCATTCATCAGGTTAAGCCCATAACCGCCACCACCCAAAAGAGGCGAGAGCACAAGGCTGTGGCTATCGTGCGCGTATCCATACCAGGCTGTGAGATGGCTGATCATATCCGGCACTGAACAAAGAAGCGTCTGAACAGTGGAAAGCAGGTCTGTATGGTATTGATTTTGGGATTGAAACCAGCCGGAGAAATCACTGACCTGGGCAAAGTCATTCACCAAAGCGTAAAACTCTTCCCAGGAGTCGGTGGGGTCGGCATCATGCAGGCGTTCTTCGTTCATTTTCTGCTCATAATCATCCCAGCTCCGGTTTCTATGCTGCAAAGGCAGCCCATCGAAACTTAGAAAAACGCTCACGGGAAGGTCGTAAGCAAAACCTCCCTCCTCCAACTCTTTCAATCTTGAGAGCGCCGGATGCTCTTTATAGGATGCAAACCATTCATCAATAGAGTCTGAATAGCCCTTGCCATCAGTAAATACCATGCGGCTGCCAGACAAGTATTGGATCACAGCCAATAGCTCCAGGCAGGGGTCGATGGTGATGGAGAGCATACCACAATCCACACTCAGAGGTTTGAGCTGGGGTTTGGCAGTTGTTTTGGTATCCAAAGAAACGAGCGCCAGGGGCAGCAAACACAGCACACAAGCCATGATGCACCCGAGGTAAGAGAATAAAGCTCCGGTATTCATGAAAGTACTCCTTTATAGATTCAGCTTCCGGGGAGGTGGGATTTATGTAAAATCCGTAAAGCTGCGGGTATGACGTTGATTGATGAGGGGAATCTGGTGAATGAATGCCTGTGCCTGGTGTTGCAGGGCAGGCAGGTCTGCATTGTTATAGATCACCAGGTCACAATCCTTTGCCTTTTCGCTATCGGGGATTTGGGATTGGAGGCGTTTCTCGATTGCCTCTTCATTCAGTCCATCCCGCTCTATAAGACGCTGTTTGATCTGTTCATAAGGCGCCATGATGAGCAGTAGATAGTCAAAGCCATCCTGGAGCCCAGCTTCAAATAGGAGGGGAACCTCAAAGATGATGGACGCATTGGTGCAGGCATCCACCAGCTCTTGCATCCGCTGCAGGGTGCCGGGGTGGACCAGGGAATTGAGATAAGCCAGCTCTTCAGGCTTGCCAAATACCTTGTCGGATATCACCTTGGGCAGGGGCACGCCATCCGGCGCCACCTCCCTCCCCCATCTTTCTATCAAAGCGGCTGTGACGGGGGCAGAGTGTAACACCTCTTTGGCTAGTGTGTCTGCATAAAAGACCCTGGTACCAGAATCTTCCAAGTATCTGCAAAAGGCTGTTTTACCACTGCCTATATTGCCCGTGATACCGATGATGAGGGGGCGGGGATCTGGCATCATCAGCCTGCCACATCGGATACAATCTGCATCAATTCCTCAAATGCCACACCATGCTGGATATTCCCTCCGCGGGCGATGGAGACCTTGCCATTTTGTTCTGAAACGATGATGGCAATGGCATCCGTGAGTTCGCTGATGCCTATTCCAGCTAAATGGCGGGTGCCAAAATCTTGCACAAATGCGCTCTTTTTGGTGAGCGGCAATACCACCTTTGCGGCTAAGATGCGGTCTCCCCTGATGATGATGGCGCCATCGTGCAAACTGGAGCGGGGGTTGAAGATGGTGAGGATGAGCCGCAGCGAGATCTTGGCATCTATGGGCTCTCCGTTTTGGATATATTCATTGAGGCGGCGCTTCTTTTCCAACACTATCAGGGCGCCGGTTTTGCGCAGAGACATCGAGGATACGGCATCCACCAGGGTGGTAAAGACATCCGTGCTATCGCGTCTTCGGAAGCCACTCAAACCCCGCGAGAGGAAAAAGCGGGTGAGGATGGTGCGGATTTCTGGCTGAAAGATGATAATCAAGCCCAAAACCCAGTAATTGCGGATAAAATTGAGCACGGAAAGAAGCATCCTCAGCTTTGCCGCATTGGCTACGATATAGAGGATAACGAGGAGCAGGATGCCGCCCAAAACCTGATATCCACCGCTTTTGCGAACAATGCTGATGGAGTGGTAGATCAAAAAGGAAATGATGATGATATCCACGATATCGCGGAATTGGGGAATAAGCCAAGTCATAAAGATGCTCCTGTGATGGCGTTTAATAGGGCAAAGAATTGCCGGTGCTCTGCCACATCATGTACCCGCAGTATCTCCACACCCTGCATGGCGGATACCAGCGCGGCTGCCAGACTGCCGGCAAGCCTATCCTGCACACTGGAAGGGGAATATTGATCGATAAAGCTCTTGCGGGAGGCGCCCAATACCAAAGGCAAGCCAAGCTCTTTGAAGGCATCCAGTTGCGCCAATAGCTGCAGATTGTGCTGTGCCGTCTTGCCAAAGCCGATGCCCACATCCAATATCAGCCGGGCTGTAGCTATGCCCACGCTGGTGCAAAAGGCTATCCTTTGGGCAAAAAAGTCTTTGATTTCCCCCATCAGGTCTGTGTAAAAGGGTGCATCCTGCATGGTCTGCGGCTGCCCCTGCATATGCATCAAAATCACCTGCACCTGGGGATGCTTTGCCAACAGAAACGCCATCTGAGGATCATGCTGCAAGGCGCTGATATCATTGACGATAGTGGCTCCCAGCTCGATGGCTGCGGCGGCGGTGGCGGCGTGGCGGGTATCGATGGAATAGGTGATGTGTGGATAGCGTTGTATGAGTTCCCTCAGCATTGGCATCACCCTTTTGATCTCTTCCTCAGCGCTTGTCTCCGAGGATGAGGGGCGGGTGGATTCGCCTCCCAAATCTATGATTGCGGCTCCGCTTTCTATCATCATAATACCTTGCTGGATGGCAAGATCGGGAT
>JAAYQD010000106.1 GCA_012519465.1 Candidatus Cloacimonadota bacterium | reverse complement strand
ATAAATCCTTTTGTTTGTCTGCCTGATTTATGTCAACAACAATATCTCCCCTCAGCGGCTGATCATTTTCTTTTGAACCAACGGCATCGGTAAAATCCGAGCTAAAACTAAGCACATCAGTATCCTGATCGCTGCCCCGATAGATGCGATTCAGCTTTCTCATCCGCTGGCTCTCACATATCAAAAGGCAGATATTGGCTTCCCGCTGGGGAATTTCCTCCCGGCACACCAGTTCAAAAGCCTTGGATAACGATGCCTCGTCTGGCTCCTGCGCACTTTCGTTGATTATTTCAAGATTGTGCAGGTTCTGGCTTGGCTGGGGTTTCATCCGGATAATCCAAACGTTTGCGATAGATGCTTTCCAATACGGGCAGCATGGATTGCTTTGTGCGATACAGATCTTTGATGGTGATGGGAGCATCTGATAGCTGACCATCCAAAATAAGCCGTTGGATGGTGTTGTCGATAATCTGCTCAATCTCCTCAGAGGAGCTCACATTCTTGGCTTTGGTGGTGGATTCGATGATATCGGCCAACATCACCAGTGCGGCTTCCTTGCTTTGCGGCCGCGGTCCCGGATATGTAAAATCCTCCAGATTGTTCACGTCTCCCTGGCGTTCGGCTTGTTCCAAAAAATACCTCACCGTGCTGCTGCCGTGGTGTTCACGGATAATATCTATCACATCCTGGGGCAGCTTATATTTGTTTGCCAAAATGATGCCCTCTTTCACGTGATCGCGTATCATGCGTGCGCTTTCATTGGGGCTCAGGAGGTCGTGCACCTCGGAGGAATTGACGTTGTTTTCCGTGAAGATAGTGTTGTTTTTCACCTTGCCAATATCGTGATAATAGCTGCCCACCCGTGCCAATAGCGGATTGGCACCGATGGCTTCTGCGGCGCGCTCGGCAAGATTGCCCACCACCAGGCTGTGATGATAGGTGCCCATCGCCTGGGTGGCAAGCTTTTTGAGGAGGGGATGGTTAAAATCCAACAGCTCCAATAGATTCTGTTTGGTGCTCAGATTCCAGCGTTTTTCGAAAAAAGAGATCAATACAGCCGCCGCTATCACAGATAAAGCTGAAGAGGCAAAGGCAAATCCTGAATTGCGCAGGATGATGATCAAAGAATCACTCTTGTACAAAGCCAAAGCCAGGTTTACCGCTATCATCGAGGCAAAGAGCAGTATCCACATTCTGATAAAACCCTGCCAGGCGGCAAAGCGATGTATCAAAACCAGGGTGACCAGCGTGGAAAGCAGCATCAATACTGGCGTGTAGGGCTCCCAATTGATGAAGGGATTGATAATGAGTGCATTACAAATCAAAATCAGCAATCCAGCCTCAAACCCAGCCAGAGTGGTAATCACCAGCGCACTGAAGGCAAAGGGAATCAGGATGCCATTCAGCCCAAAAAACTGATGGATGATGATTGCCAATAGCGACATCACGACAAAGTTGATATTGATGGGCAGATTCACCGCTTCGGAAGTGTGTTTGTTGGATACCAGGGTGGGGTAGATGTAATTGGCACTCAGCAGTACAATGAATACATAGAGCAGCATCCCCAAAGACAAGCCCATTTGTTTTAAGGGCGAACGGCGCACATCACGCGCTTTCAGGGCCTCGGTATAGGAATTCAGCTTGGCGATATCACCTTCGCTCACCTTGGAATATTTTTGGATAACGATCTCATTTTGTAGCACTTCGCCTGTTTCCACTGGCACGGCAATGCTCGCCTGCTTTTTCAGTTCTTCATATTTGTCGCTGTTTACCTGCAGATTGGGCTGGATGAGGATATCTGCCAGCCACTGTGCAAAATCACCATAGCCTCTGCCACTCAGAATGGTCTGAAAAGAGGAGCGGGCGCTTTCCAGGGTTTGGAATCTTTGAATGGATGAGCGGCGTAAGCTATTGTTTGCATACACTGTGATGCTGTCTCGATTGGTGATCTGATGCACGGGGTTTTCTTCATAAACCCTTTTGATGGCGTTGTATGCAATATCGTATGCCGCCGCCCTTTGCTCCGGTTTGTTTGCCAATGCCAAAAACGCGTTATTGGGCTGGACATCATGCTTTTTGAAAAGTGTGGCAAGGCTGTCATCAGTGGCTCCATGATCGCTCATCAAGACGTTAAATAGCTTGTCCAACATCGAATAGGCGGCAAATTCCTTTTCTGCGGAAACGCTGTAGGGCGCCTCCAGCTTGTCCATCGCCAATTTGCGCTCTGCATTTAATTGATCTTCAGATTTGAGCACAGGAAAGTCAAAAGGCGCTATCAATTCAAAGTCCGCCACCTGTCCCACGGCGAGGCGGTATTCCGGATAGGCATAACGCCCAAAGGCAAACAGGTGGTATAGCGCCGCAATTGCCAGTGCGCAAATCAAACTATAAATAAAAGCTTTGGAATTCATAAATACATCTTTGCTGATGGGCTGTCTTTGTCAAGCAGGAAACGCTATGGTCTCTTACTTTTTGTTGTTTT
>JAAYQD010000105.1 GCA_012519465.1 Candidatus Cloacimonadota bacterium | reverse complement strand
TGGTTTGGGTGTTTCTGGGTTTTTCCAAAGTAACCAACACAGCATTAAGAGCCTTGGCACTTGCTATCAGCCAACTATCGGATACTTCCGCAAAGTCCTTTTTAGCCAAGCCTGTATAGTAGTTATTATTTGCAACCCAATTTATGATTTCCAAATAGGTGTCAAAGATATCATCCGTATCTCTAAAGAATGGTTTAAATTCATTCACAGCCCATACAGCCAATCTATCCGATGCTTCACCACTTTTGGGATCAAGACCACGTGTGATGTCATCGTAAACCTGACTTATACTCCAGATATTGCCGGCAGCGGCGTGTTTCAACAGTTGACCCCAAAACCGGGGAGCAATATCAAACGCATAATACTCACGATGGGCTGTAATAAAAACATTGGCATCTAAAATGTACTGCTTGGGAGCTGTCATCAAAAGGTATCCATCACTTTTTCTGCAAACTTGTCGAACGTGTTTCCATAGATGTTGGTAAGCCGGAATGCCTCAATATATTGGATACTTCCATGGTCCAAGGCTTCCATTATTTTCCTCATAAAGTATGGGTTTATCCTAAAGAGCTGGTTGGAATAAAAATCACCACCCTTTGCAGACGAAGCAGCTTGGAGTTCTCTTTGCTTATATTCATCATAAAAGGCAAAAAACTCATTCTTACTTATCAGTTTCAGATCCAACAGCCTTCTTTGCAACACTATCTCACTAACCTTATAGATGCGCGCCAATTGAATGGCAGCATCATCGCTTTTTTGGATTTGTTCCCATCGTTTAAGGAGGTCTTCCTCGGGGACCAGAAATTCAGCAGCCACCTTGTTACACAGGATTTCATCCTCATCATCAGCCGGCTGTAAACCCTCCAAATCAAAGACCCCGTCAAGCCCCAGCCAAATATGTGCAAGTTCATGAGCCAATGTAAACATCTGAGCTGCTTTGGCATCGGCACCGTTGACAAATATCAGGGGGGCATAATCATCCACCAGCACAAACCCTCTAAACTCCCGTGGGTTGAGTGGACGGTGGGTATTATTCCCCACCACACCATTCACCATCACCAAAATACCAGCTTCGTTAATGCTTTTGATCAGGTGGTTTAACGCTTCCCTCCAGCTCTTAAACTGTTGCGCCCAATTTGGGGCTAATCCCAATGTATCACGGATGCTTGCCACAATATGCGCTATATCATCTTGTGCTTTTGCAGAGCCCACAAAGGGCAGTTTGGGCTGGGCATTTTCAATCTGGTATTCCCGCAACCAGATTTGTCGCCTTTGCATTGTGAAGATTGTGTCTATCAGCTCAGGGCTGGGCGTTTGAGATTGGCCTGTTTTATATGTTCTATAAAAAGGTACAGGCAATTCAAGATCTGGAATTTGTTCTAAGAATAAGTAGCCAATGGGGAGGCGAATCTTTTGAGCCAAATCTTTTAACTGCTTATAAGTAGGAGGCTTTTCACCATCAAGCCACAATTCCAGCTTGGGAAACTTATTTTTGAGCATATCAATCTGCAAGCCAGCACGCTCTATGCCCCATCTAATAATATCAGGGTTGACAGTGGATCTGCTCATAAATAAATCTCCTTTCTTTTTTTTTCAATAATAAATGGCAGCTGTAATCTGTCAAATGATTTGTGCCACTTGCCTTTTGGGCTTGATGTGCACTTTGCCCTTGACAAAAACAGCCCCTTCAATAACTGTAGCATTTCTTGCGCGCCCTTAGCTCAATTGGATAGAGCATCTGACTACGGATCAGAAGGTTAGGGGTTCGACTCCCTTAGGGCGTGCCAGATTTTTGTATTTGCCGGCGTGTGCTGGCATTTTTTGTATAAATTAGAAAGTAAAGAAAAATGGAAGAGACCAAGACCCCGCAAGGCACCTGGAAAAACTTGGCTCAGATATACCGGATCATGTTTCGCTATTGGTATAATATGTTTGCCGGTATTCTGGCAATGCTCTTCTATGCCATTTTTAGCGGTATCAGCATCACCTTAGTGATTCCTCTCTTTGATTTCGTATTCAATCCGGGCAAAAACCAAATCCTGTATCACAGTCCCCAGACCTTTCTGAATCAATTTGGGGTGTTGATAGGCAATCATTTTCAAGCCTTGGGCGGCATCTGGAATATCAGGAGTCTGCACAGTTTGGCGCCTTTATGGAGCGACTTGCAGGATTTGATGTTCCACACGGATTCCCTGGCTTTGCTGTGGGTTTTATGCGGATTTGTGTTGGTTACCATCCTGCTCAAAAACATCTTCTTTTTCATCCATAAAGTACTGTTTGTGCATTTGCGCGGGAATACCATCCGTGACGTGCGCAACCTGATGTTCCAGAGATATATGGGACAATCCCTGGCATTCTTTAACCGTACCCGGGTGGGCGATGCCATCGTGAGGATGGTAAACGATGTGGATATCGTGAGCGAGCAATTTATCAGGGCTATCCTGGACGCAGTGCGGGATTTGGCAACCATTTTGGTATATATGCGCCTTGCCTATCTGCTTAGCCCACAATTGTTTTTATACAGCCTGGTGGTGTTGCCTGCCTTCACGCTCACCGTGGGTTATCTGGGTAAAAAGATAAAGAAGTATTCAAAGCGTATCCAGACGCGCTTATCCTCGATGTTTTCCACCGTGGAAGAAGCGCTCAATAGCATGAAGATTGTGAAGGCGTTTCGCAAGGAAGATGCGGAGTATCAGGCGTTTAGCCAGATCAACCGCAAGCATCTGAGGATGTGGAAAAAGGCGCAGACCTATGCCGCCTTAAACGTGCCTTTCTCCGAGATTAATTCCGCCCTCACGGGGGTGGTGGTGATCATCATCGGGGGCAAGATGATCTTGGCGCCGGGCTCCGGCTTTACTTTGGGAGATTTCACAGCCTTTCTCTTTGCCCTCTTCTCCATGATGCATCCGCTGAAAACCATCACCCAGCTTTATGGTGATATCAAAAAAGCCACCGTTTCCCTGGATAGAATCTCGCTGGTGTTAAACCAAACTTCCGACGTGCAAGACGCCCCCAATGCCCTCTCCAAAACCAGCTTTGAAGATAATATCGAGCTGCGCGATGTGGGCTTTTTCTATCGTGAAGACAAGCCCGTATTAAACGATATCAACCTCGTGATCCCCAAAGGCAGCAAAGTGGCTCTGGTGGGTGCCAGCGGCGGTGGCAAAACCACCTTGGCGAACCTGCTGAACCGCATGTATGACGTGAAGGAGGGCAGCATCCTGATAGATGGCGTGGATATCCGCCAGATCAAGCTGGATGACCTGTTGCAGCTCTTTGGCGTGGTTACCCAGGAGAGCATCCTCTTCACGCGCAGCATCAGGGATAATATCAGCTATGGCAGTCACCGGATGGTGACGGATCAGGAGATCAGCAAAGCCGCACAAATAGCTCATGCAGAAGAATTTATCCTCAATTTTAAAAACAGCTATGACGAGATATTGGATACCAAGGGGGCAAACCTCTCCGGCGGACAAAAGCAGAGGCTGTGTATAGCACGCGCCATCATTGGAGATCCACCCATACTTATCTTTGACGAAGCCACCAGCGCCTTGGATACCGAAAGCGAAAAGATGGTGCAGGATGCGATTGATGCAGCCACCCAAGGGCGCACCGTGATCATGATTGCCCACAGGCTTTCCACCGTGTTGAAGGCAGATAAAATAGTGGTGTTGGAAAATGGGCGCATCGTGTCCAAAGGCAGCCATGAAGAGGTGTTGCAACAGTGTTCCCGCTACAAAAACCTCTATGATCTACAGTTCAATAGCGGGGCGGATAATCATAGTTAACACCTCCTTCTAATCATGGTGGGATCAGAGCTTTTTTACCGTCCTGTTTATAACAGCCTGTGGAGGCTGCACTCTGCCTTGGGCAAGCTGCTCCCCTTGGCATACTTTGCACCGGAAGAGATTGATCTGCAAGGTTTTGCCACGGTGGCAAAGCACCTGCCTCCCCTCTCATATATCAGCGGTTCTGCACCGGTTATCCAGCGCCTGCGGGATCAGGGACAGCGGCCGCACAGCATACTCTCCTTTCCCAAGGTGCTTATCATGAGCCGCCATTCCCTGCACAAATTCCCCTGCAGTAAGATCATTTCCATCGGTATGCGGCACGGACCTTATCACTTTAAGCGAATGACGCGGGCGGTCAATTACAATCGCTTTGACCTCTATCTCTTTAGCAGTGAGGCAGATAAGAGGGCGGCTGAGGAGATTGGCGTGAAGGTGGGCTGTGCCGTGGGATTTCCCCGGCTGGATCCCGCTTTCGATGGCAGCATCACCTCGGAGCATCTGCAGGAAGTCCGGCAAAAATTGGCTCTCGATCCTGCCAAACCCACCCTGCTTTTCAGCGCCACCTGGGATGCCAGCGGGATGAGCGCCATCGATAAGTGGATCAATGCATTGCCCTCCTTGGCTGAACGCTGGAATATTATGGTAACCCTGCATCCCTGGATGGCAGTCAAGTATGTGAAAACCATCCGGGCCACGCCTGGCGTTGTCTTCCTGAAACAGAGGGATTTACTAAGGGCAATGATGTTAGCCGATGTGTGTATTGGAGATCAGAGCTCCATCTTGGCGGAATGCTGTGCCTT
>JAAYQD010000104.1 GCA_012519465.1 Candidatus Cloacimonadota bacterium | reverse complement strand
TTGCTGTATGCTGCCTTTACATAATAGCTGTAAGTAGTGCCGTTGGTCACTGCCGTGTCTGTATAGGTGAGGGTGGACACGGTAGTGAGCAGGCTGTTGTTTCTATAGATTTTATATCCTGTGGGATTGCCACTGATGGGAGCCAGCCAATTCAGTGTTATTCTGCTGCTGCTGGCGTTAGCGGTGAGCTCACGGGCAGGATACAAAAAGCCCTGCGCGGGGAAAATCTTAATGCGCATATTGGGCAGGTTGTTTGTGGACGTGAGGGAAGTGGGCTGGGCTTGGTCGTTTTGGTTTTGACGGACACGGGTGGTGGAGCTGGTGGCATAAGTCCACATGGGATAGCTGGAAGTGTAGGCTTGATGTCCTTTCACAATCAGAATGGCGAGGTTGGTGCCATCATAGTTGAATCTGGTATCCAAATTCACTTCCATCCAGCCGCTGCTGTCGTTGTTTGTAAAGCTGCCATCAAAAACCAGGGTATAGCCATTCGTGCTATAATCACCGGTGGCAAGGGTGGCATCTGAAGTGTTCTTCATGTAAATCTTTACGGCTTCGATGGGGTTTTGATCTGCACCGCTTGCCTTATAATAGGCAAGGCTCTTGATGATGCCGGCTGCCTGTAGCTCGGAAGCCAGATAGATCGCCTCATGACCGCCGTAGTTGTAGTATCTGTTGATAGGTTGGGCTTGGGTGGAGGTACCGCTGCCAATGAAAATCTCATCAGGAGCACCTATTTCCAGCTGCACTTGACGGGTCAAACCATAGGCACCTGCACCAGCTTCCATGGTGAGGGTTACCAGAGTGCCCACATTGATGGAGCTGGCAGCGGTGAGGGTAAAATCCACAGAGGTGCTGCCAGAAGCAGGAATGGCGGGGAAACTCATCTGAGAAGGGCTAATGCTGAGCTCGGCAAGGAAAGTGCTGAGCACAACAAATCCCGTAGCGCTTGTTGCATTGCCGTTGTTATTTATGGTGATGGAGAAGGTGGCGGTTTCGCCGGGATCCAGATTACCATTGTTGTTGCCAGTAGGGTCGGAAATGGTGTAATCACCAAATGATATTAAAGGAACATTGATTCCCAAGGTAAAGTTGTGTTCCCAAGTTTCGCTGCCACTCACCATGGTGATCTTGAACATTGCCACGGTGCCGTAGGGGATATTACTGGCGATATTGAAGGCAAAGGCGTTGTTGCGCACAATGCTGGCGCCGGCACCGATGGAGGCGATGGTTTCGCTGTTATCGGTAATGGTGATGCCGGTGGTGCTGCAGGTGAGGGTGGCGGTCACGTTGGAAGCAGTTTGATTGCCCACATTCTTGAAGGTAACGTTGAGGCGTCCGGCTTCGTTGTATTCCGGTATATTGTTGTTATTATCCGCATAGCTGAGGGCATCAATGGTCACAAAGGGTCCGGCGTTGGGAGCCACGGTGATATTCTCGATGCGGGTAATCTTGTTCTGAGCGGTAAACACCAGCTTGGCATTGCCCACAGTTGTGAAGGGAGTGATGGGCAGGGTGAGGGTGCCACTGGATGGCACCATTGCCGAGGCATGAATCACGCCGTCTTTGGTGAGTGCAACCCGGGAGTGGGGTGCGGCGGTGATATTGATGGAGGGAGCGCCGATGAGGATGGTATTGGGGAAGGTGGCGGTATTCACGGTAGGCACGCCCATGTAAGGCATCAGGGAGGGATCGCCCATGATGTGGTAGATTTCCCAATAGTAATCGCTGCGGGAGCTGCCGCTTTGCTGCACGGCGAGGTTACCCATATAAATCTGGTCACCAACGGTCATTGCCCAATTGTCATAAGCCTCACCATGGCTGTGCGCCACGGCATCATAAGCACCCAGGGTATTGGCATTATAAGCGGGTGCGCTGCCATTGATGGGGCGTTTATAGCCAACAGCCCAGTCGTAGTCTTCATTCCAATAGGTGCTGTTGATGCCACCGATATAGACCACGCCGCCGGCGTTTTCTTTACGGATCACGGCTTCACCAAAGCAGGGGGAGCCGTAATCGAACCAGTTGGTAATGCAGCAGTTGCCTATCATCACGCCATACTTGTCATAGTTCGTCATGGCGTTCACGTGACCGGTGGTAAATGAAGGGTCCGCCCAACTGGTATAGCTGCCATGGGCGGTGTAATTGATATAGCCTCTGCCCTCATTGGCTTTGGTTCTGATGATGTCTGCGCTCTGTCCGGAAGCCGGATACAAATAGTTATCGGAATCTATACCGTTGTCAGGGGTAAAGTATTGGCTGGTGGCATAGTTGATGGCGCCGTTGCCATGGGTGGGCGCCCAGTTGCTGTCCACACCGGCGATGAGGATGGTTTTGCCCAAATAGCTGAGGTCTGCCATAGCTGTCTTTTCAAAGGTGACAGTCTTGTCTATCACGCTTTGCAGCTCTGTGGTGTTGGAAACTGAGAAGCGTCCCCAGTACATATCCGGCAGATAGTCGTTGCCATTGAGGCGTACATAAAATTGGTCTGTGATGTGCCCGCCGGGTGATGCGGTGCTGGAGTTTGGGGCAACGGCAATGCTTCCTGATTCATCGCCCACGATTAGGAGATAGGTAGGAGCGGGGTCGGATGGGGTGGCATTATCCCACAGCCCTTGCATATAGCTTTTGATGGCAGTGCTGTTGTTTGCCACGGTGCCGCCTGTGCCCACGGTGGTGAGGATCACGTGAAAGCCCTGCTGGGTCTTCCAGTCCACAAATTCCTGCATCTGGGCTGCTTGAGCGGGAGGGCAGAGGATCACATACTTGGTGGGATGGCGCATATAGTTACCACGTGTATTGGCATCCCAATTGAAGAAGACCTTGTTGTATAAGGCATCATATTCCATGGAGGCGGTTTTGGCAAGCAGGTCTTGCGTGGCGCCCAGGTCTGCATTATTAAAGCGCACCTGAACGCTGGCCTCTTCCGTCACCACCAGGGTGTTTGCGACTGGATCGTAAGTAACAGGATAAAAATCAAGGGCAAACATACGCACGCCGCGCAGGTAGCCCATATCCACCACGCTAAAGAGTTCACGGCTGCGGAAGCTCGCCGCACCGTAAGCCTCTTCCTTCAGTTCAAAGGTGATGGTGGCAGGGTCTGCAGATTTGGATACAGGAGCCTGGGCGGGAATCACCCTATTTTGCAAGAGGCTCTGGGAAGCATCCAAATTGCGTTGGGAAAGATGGGTCACATCAAGCTGAACCTGAGCCCCCACGGGTACGGCAATAAATTGCCTCTGCGTGGGAAGCTGGGGCTCGCCTATCTCGGTGGTATGCCCATAGCTTTCGATATTAAGCTGGTCAAAAACCCCGCCGCGGGTCTGGATTTCTTTGATGGAAAGCTTGCCGATGCGGTAGTTTGCGGTGAATCCCAAATCGCTGTTTTGCAACAGCCTCATCTGGGATCCTTGGCTGGATAGTTCTATCTGCCGGTCTTGAGCAGGTAGAGCTTGGAAAACAAATAGCAGCATTAGAGCAATGAGTGCCGCTTTGCCAAGGTGTGTCAAAGACATGAAATCTCCTTGTGGTTTATTATTACGTTGCATTAAACTTGGCTATTACATTATATTTATGCATAAATCATTCCATATAAACAGATGCTTGAGGACGGCTTAATCTATTGGCTGGGCCAACAAAAAGC
>JAAYQD010000103.1 GCA_012519465.1 Candidatus Cloacimonadota bacterium | reverse complement strand
TCAGCGGAATGATAATTGCCCGTATAGCTACGGCAATCTTTCCCCAGATAAAAGAATTGAGGCTGCAGAATAATGAAGATATTCAAAAATAAAAAGTTCAGGAAAGCCCTCGCCATATTCTGCCTGGGCTCCTGTGTAATAGTGGGCATAGTGGTGGGGCTATTCTGGTTTTATCAGGATGACCTGCCGCCCACGGCGGAGCTGCGCAATTTCACCCTGCGCACCGGCAGTGAAGTGTATGATTGCAATGGCAAGATGATCTATCTTTTTGCCTTTGAAAAGCGCAAGCTCACGTCTCTCAAAGAGCTTCCTCCACATCTGATCGATGCCCTTCTGATTACAGAGGACAAGCGTTTTTATTACCATCCCGGGATGGACCCTTTGAGCCTTATGAGAGCAGTATTTGTGGATATCACCACAGGTGGATATTCCCAAGGCGCCAGCACCATCACCCAGCAGATGGCGCGCAATATGTTCCTCACTCTGGATAAACAGCTGAGCCGCAAGATCAAAGAGGCAATTCTGGCGTTTAGGATTGAGGCCACCTTTAGCAAAGATGAGATTCTGGAAATCTATTTTAATAAAATCTTTTGGGGCGGGCAGGTGCATGGCGTGGAAACAGCGGCACTTTATTACTTCAATAAACACGCCCGTGATCTCACCCTGCCAGAATCCGCCATGCTGGTGGGGATGATCCAAAGACCAAACTATTACGATCCCATTCGGCATCCGGAAAATGCCAAAAAAAGACGTGACTTTGTGCTGTCCAGAATGCTGAAAGCCAAAAAGATAACCAAGGAAGAGTATCAGATTGCCATCGATACCCCTGTTCAACCCCAGGAAGGCATCATGCGCAGGTATGCTTCGGATTATTTTATCGAACATATCAGAACCTATCTGGAGAGAAAGTATGGCACAGAGCGTTTGTTTGAGGGTGGCTTGAGGATTTATACCACCCTGGATCCTGATATGTCCAGCTCTGCTTATTCCATTTTGAACGGCTATCTTACAGACATCGAACGCGGCTCTGGCTATAGAAACAAATACTCAGATATAGCACCCGGCACCCATGATATAGAAACCAAATATATTCAGGGTGGCTTGGTGTTGATGGAGAATAAGACCGGCTATGTGAGGGCGCTCATTGGAGGGCGCAACATCGAACACAGCAAGTTTAACCGGATGACCCAAGCCAAGCGCCAACCGGGCTCCTCCATCAAACCAGTTTACTATACCTTGGCGGTGGAAAAGGGCTATACGCCAGCCACCATTATCAATGATGCACCGGTTTCCTTTGGAAACTGGAGGCCTCGCAATGCCGGTGGCGGATCGTATGGCTATAAACGCATGCGCGTGGCGATCACCCATTCCTATAATATCTGGGCGGTAAAATGTGCTTATGACCTGGGGCTGGATACAGTGAATGAATCCTTCCAGCGCTTTGGGCTGAACGTTCGTGCGGATAACCTCACTGCTGCCCTGGGCTCTTATGAGGTTACGCCCATCGATCTGATCTCCGGCTATACGGCTTTCCCCAATCAGGGATACCGCAGTGCCCCGATATTCATCACAAAAGTGGAGGATATCAAAGGACGGGTGTTGGAACGTGGCATGGCTCAAAAATACCGCGTTTGTTCCCCACAGGTGGCGTATCTGATGACCAGCATGCTGCAATCTGTGACGGAGAGCGGTACCGGCAGAGGCGCCAGAAGCGGATACAATTGGCCAGCAGCCGGCAAAACGGGTACCACCTCCCAAAACCATGACTCCTGGTTTATTGGCTTCAACGATCGCTTTACCTAGGGCATCTGGACAGGGTTTGACAATAACAGGCTGCATCTGGGCAAAGCGCAGGCATCCAACATCTGGGGACGCATCATGGCATCTGCGCTCAAACATGACAACAAGGGGCACTATCCCAAGACTAATGACCCCCGCTACGAGTTTAAGGTACCTTCCAATATTGTAAAAAGAAGCATCAATCCATACACGGGTTTTGCCACCCAAAGCGGGGGTATTACAGAGATCTTTATTGAAGACAACGTGCCTCCCGTGGTGGCGGATACCCTTGCCTTAAATTTCTATCCCACGCGCTGGGGATATTATGACCAAATAGAATCCAATACAGAGGATGAAGATTGATTTTAAGTTTCCTCTATTATCTGCTCATTGTTTTGGTAGCAAGCGGCTTTGTTACCTACATCATTCATTGTGTCCGTTTTTATTGGGGTTACAAGAATTATAACCCTGCCAAAAGCTATAAGAAACGCACCGTGTCCGTAATAGTGGTGGGACGCAATGAGGCTGCCAATCTGCCCACACTGCTCACCAGCCTGGTAAACCAAAACTACCCCAAGGAATTGTATGAAGTGATAGTAGCAGATGATGATTCTGAAGACGATACGGAAGGTGTGGTAAGATCATACTCCGATCTGGGCGTGAATGTCCATTATATCAAGGTGAAGGGCAGAGAAAATGTGGTGTCTCCCAAAAAGCAAGCCATGGAAATAGCCATCAAGGCATCCATCGGAGAACTGATCCTGACCACAGATGCAGATTGCATTGTGCCCTTGACGTGGGTAAGCTCCATGGTGGAAGCCTTTACCGATGATATCTCCATGGTGGCAGGGTATTCGCGCACACTGCTCAAAGATTGGGACCAAGCTTCGCTTTTGCACAAGTATGAACACTTTGATTTTGCCGCCACCTATCTGGTTTTGGGCGGAGGATATACGCTGGGTAAAAGCTGGGCTTGCATCGGGCAAAACCTGGCATACACACGCAGAGCCTGGGAGGATGTGGGTGGTTTTGACCAGATCCGCCACCTGATATCCGGAGACGACGTGAACCTGATGCAGCTATTGCGCAGATCAGGCAAGCGCATTATCTTCAACTTCGATCCCCGCTCATTTGTGCATACCTATCCAGTGGAATCCTGGCAACAGCTATCCAATCAACGTGCGCGCTGGGCTTCCAATATGAAGTATCAGCTCAAGTTCAATCCGGAGTTCTTCTTCATCCTGCTCTCCATGGCATTTATGTATTGGGGAGCGCCGCTGTTGGCTTTCTTCAATTGGAAGCTGGCGTTAGGGGCATTTGTGTTTCGGATTGCGATCGAGCTCACCTTCCTGAGCTATGCCAGATCCCGCTTTGGCGTCACTTCACGGATGATGAGATTTTATCCCCTGTGGATAGTGATTCAAACATTCTTTTTGGTCTTTACCATGGTCTTGGGGCAGTTCAACCTCTTTATCTGGCATGGTAAAAGACCACCCAAAGGAGCAAGGAAATGATTATATTCGACGACAACCCTTCTGCCTTTTACCCGCTATCGCTCACCCGCAGTATCGGGGATTTGCGCTGTGGAATCCTTAAACTGCGCCAACGCCTGCAAAGCCTGCTATCTGATGATAAAGACGAGGCTGAACACCTCTGGCTGGAAGGCAGGCTGGCAGACATATATTCTGAACGCCATCCCCAGTGGCTCATCAATCAGGATGCACAGGTGGGTGAATTGTTGGTCAATTCCCGGCTGATACCCTCGCCTGAGAATATCAAACAGGTAAAAGAGCTAAAACCAGGGCAAAGCCTCATCTCTGATGCCGCCTTGGTAGCCCTTCGCCTCAATACAGCCCTGCCTTTTACCCCGCAATCACTAAAAGAGATGCAAAGGGCATCTGAGGAAATCCAAGGCGAAAGCCAGATGTTATTCCGTCATATTCCAGATTTGATTAATGCTGTGGATGGGCTGATACGTCAGGATTTTGAGATGTATTTTTATGATCAGGATAGCAGCTTTGAGACGGAGCCTGGCGTTACCGTGCTCAACCCCTATTCGGTGTGGCTGGGGGATGGAGTGCAGCTGAAACCCGGAGTGGTGCTGGACGCCTCCGAGGGCCCCATCGTCATCGATGAAGATGTATTGGTGATGCCCAATGCGGTGATCATCGGTCCCGCTTATGTGGGTAAAAACAGTATCATCAAAATAGCCGCCAAGATATATCCCGGCACCTCCATCGGCCCTGTGTGCAAAATAGGCGGAGAGGTGGAGAATTGCATCTTTCAGGCTTATTCAAACAAACAGCATGACGGCTTTTTGGGGCACAGCTTTGTGGGAGAATGGGTAAATATCGGTGCCGATACCAATAATAGCGACCTCAAAAACACCTACGATGAGGTATCCTTTTACAGCTATCCTGCCGGACAGAAGATAGATAGCGGCACCATGTTTATGGGATGTGTGATTGGTGACCACACCAAGCTGGGCATCAATTGCAGCATCAATACCGGCACCGTGATAGGCGTGGCGGCAAACCTGTGGGGCAATCCCCTGATCGATGGCTTTATCCCGGATTTTAGCTGGGGTATGGCAAACGACCTGCGTCCCTATCGCACCCCTGCTTTCATGCACACTGCCCAGCATGTAAAACAGCGCCGCAAACTAAATCTGTCCACAGCAGAAAAAGAGCTTTACAGCCGCATTGCAAAGCTCGATTATGGAGATTAAATGCACAGATTTATAGAAGTAGAATTTAGAACCGGAAGATTGGGCTATTACAAAAACCCGGAAGGGCTGCCCATCCAACCGGAAGACCTCATCATCGTGGAAGTGGAGCGCGGAGATGATATCGCCCAGGTTACCCATCTCAGCGTGAATGATCCGGAGATGCCACCTGCCCAGCAAGGCAACCGGCAAGTTGTCATCAAACGCCTCGCCACCGAAGAGGATATCGCCAAAATGCTAAATCTTTCCCACGAAGAAGAACGCGCCACCGAGGTGTTTCTGAATATCGTGCAGCGCTATCCTTTTACCATGAAGCTCATCGAAACAGTATTCCAATTTGATGGCAACAAGCTCACCTTCTTCTTTTCAGCAGAAGGACGCATAGATTTCAGAGTGTTTGTGCGTGAATTGGCGAATGTATTCAAGACGCGCATCGAACTGCATCAAACCACAGGTCGTGACGAGGCCAGACGCCTGGGAGGCTTTGGCTTGTGTGGCAATCAATATTGCTGTGCCAGCTTTCTGAAACGCTTTAGCCAGGTAACCATCAAAATGGCAAAAGATCAAAACCTTGCCAGCAACCTCTCCAAGATCTCAGGACCCTGTGGACGCCTCCTGTGTTGCCTCAGTTTTGAAGAAGGGTTCTATGTGGAGGAAGCCAAAGGATTCCCCGCCTTAGGCACCTGCGTGATGCTGAAAGACAAAAAGATGTACGTAGTCAAAAATGACATCCTCAACGATAAATTGCACCTCAGCGACGATGAACAGCTGCCTGCCGATCTGAATCTGGCAGAGTTTTCCAAGCTGAAAGTGGTGGAAAGCCCAGACCAGGCGCCATGCTAAATTCTCTTTACGGGATCAATCCCACAGATTTAGCCGCCCTCATCGCCAAGGATTTCCCTGTCTACCGTGGCAAGCAGCTTATGGAATGGATCTACAAAAAGCTGATATTTGATC
>JAAYQD010000102.1 GCA_012519465.1 Candidatus Cloacimonadota bacterium | reverse complement strand
TTTTTGGACGAGCTGAAAAGCGTGATGAATGCCGAAGCGGCATACGTGGATATTTGCTTCCCATACTTTATCCAAAAACAGGCGCCCATCTCCAAAATCAACTCCCTGATGAGCTACGACTGCTGTTTTAATGCCTCCTTCAAAGAGGATTACGAGCTGTGGATTGGCGTCACCGTACCCGTCACCACCCTCTGCCCCTGCTCCAAGGAAATCAGCGAAGCAGGAGCCCACAACCAGCGTACCCATATCACCATCAAGCTCCAATACACAGATTTTATCTGGCTGGAAGAGCTGGTGGAAATAGCCGAATCCGTTGCCTCCTGCGAGATTTACCCCCTCCTCAAGCGCCCTGATGAAAAGTACGTCACAGAGCGTGCCTATGCCCGCCCCCGCTTTGTGGAGGATATCACCCGCGAGATTGCCCAAATCCTCCAAAATGATAAACGCATCAAAAGATTTATTATAGAAGCCGATAGCATAGAATCCATTCATGATCACAATGCTTATGCATTGGTGAGATCAAACGGCTACGATACCAACAGTTAATGTCCACCCCCTTCCCCACCCCCGCCGGCACCATCTGCAGGGCAAGCTCCCACACTTTGCCCAATGGCCTCAAATACATTCTCCATTACGACCCCTCCGAGCCCATCGTGTGCCTGCAAGCCGTCATCAAAAGCGGCAGTGCCAATGAGCGCACACCAGAAGCGGGCTTTTCTCACTTTATAGAACACCTCGCCTTCAAAAGCAGCAAACACTATGGTTTCAACCAAATCGCCAGCGTGATTACCGATCTGGGTGGCTCCCTCAATGCCTATACGGATTTTGACAGCACCTGCTATTATCTCCTCTTGCCCTCCGAACACCTGCAAGTGGGATTGAAAGTTTTAACCGAACTGGTGATGAATGCGCGCTTTTCTGCGGATGACGTAAAAACAGAAAAAGAAATCATCCAAAGCGAAATAGAGCAATACCGTGATGATCCGGAAACAGACTTTTTGGAATATATCCAAATGCGTTATTTCAGACGCAGCCCCCTGCGCAAACCTATAGCCGGAACTGTGCAGGATATACAGCGCGTCACCTACACCCAGCTCAAATCCTTTTATAAAAGACGCTATCACCCTGCTGCCTGTTTCTTTGTAGCCAGCGGCAATGCCGAACCCAAGTTGCTACACTCCACCCTTGCAGAGCTAACCCAGCGCTGGAAGATCCCGCAACGTGCCTACAGGGGAACAAATTCAAATTGGATAGAACCGGAAATTGGCAGAACTGGTCTGCACTGGCAAAAGGCACCCCAAAACCTCTTTGCCCTGGTCTTGCCAGAGCTCAGTGAATTGCATCCCCAATCCGATGCCCTTCTGGCGGCAATACGTTATCTGGCGATTGGTAGAGCCTCCAAGCTGCACAAAATATTGGTGGAGGAAAAGAAGCTCTGCTCAGCTCTCAGGGTCAATTCGCTCTGTGGAGTGATGAGCGGTGCCTCGGCAATTGTGTTTATCACCTCTCGCACCAAATCCATTCCTGCCATAGCCAAGATTATCCGTCAGGAACTCAGCAAATTGTGGCACAGCCCCATCTCTGAAGCAGAGTGCGAGCTTATCCGCAGGGATATCATCCACTCTTGGATTTATGGCTTTGAAGCACGTGAAAATATTGCCAACCTCCTGGTGGCGGAAGAGCTTTTGGGAGATTATAATACTCTTTACGATTATGATAAGAGGATCAATCGGCTCACTGCAAAGCTGATTCATACTGCCGTCAGGGATTATTGGAAACCGGAAAACCTGGCTTTGTTTTTCAGAGGTCCCTCTCTCCTATCGTTACCAAAGGAATTGATCCCTGGCAAAAACAAAGATTATATTCTGGAACCCAAATCTTTACGCCTGCAAAACGCCTTTACCATCACCGAGGCAAAACCGGATTGCTCCACTACCGATAGCTCCCCCACACCCCAGTCCAAGCTAATCCAGCTGGACGAGCGTCACTATCAGGGGCAGCTGGATAATGGAATTAGTTTTATCTACAAATGCCTGTCTCCAAACCCCATTACCGGCATTGCCCTTTCCTCCCCCATATCACAGCTGTGGGAAAACACTCAACAGCGTGGCAGTAACTTCTTTCTCTCCACCTCCCTTCTTTACCAAAGCGCCAAAATGTCCCATCAGGAAATAATGGACCTTTCCCGCAGGCTGGGGATGAATATCCGTGTAAACCACAATCTGGATACCACCACCTACAGGGGAAAATGTTTTGCAGCTGATACCCAACAGGCTTTGGGGCTGCTGGCAGAGCTGCTCTCCCAAATCCATTTGGATAAAGACTATTTCTCCACCCTCAAAGCTGCCGCCAGTGATGCCATCAGACGCGAACAGGATAACCCGCCTGGCTGGGGATATCTGCTGTGGCTTAGGATGGCTTTTGGCATAGACAGCCCCATCCAACGCTCCACTGGCACCCTCACCAGCATCAGGGAATTGGGCCTTGGCGATCTATGGGACTGGTATGATGCCCACTATCACCCTGCAAATTACCATCTTTCCATCTGCTCTGCTCTGGAGCCTGAATACGCATGGGATTTGGCAAACCGCTGTTTGGGTGAAATATATCCCAAAGACAATCCCACCCAGCCCCAGGAGCGTGAAATAAAACCCAGAGGTCCCCGCTCCAAATCCACCACCGGGGATAATGGCCAATGTGTGATACACATGGGAGCACCCGCTACATCTTCTTTGGATAGGATCTCCACCACCGCCAGCCATCTTTTCGCTCAGATCATTGGTGGAGAGATAAACTCCCGCTTTTTTGATATTATCCGCGAGAAGTATGGCATCGCCTACCAGGTGAGCATGGAAGTGCTCACCCTGCGCCAATTGGGCTATTGGACTGCCTATGCCTTCTGTAATCACGATGATAAGGATACCTGCTTCGATCTTATGCAAGATATCATCCTGGATGTGGCACACAGGGGAGTCACCCCTCAGGAATTGCAAAAAGCAAAGAACTATATGAAAGGGATGCAGCGCTTTGACTGTGAAAGCGTTAGCTACCAAGCGGCAGCCCTTGCCAGCCTTTCTGCATTGGAATATCCTATCAGCCATCTTTTGGAAAGAGACAAGCGCATAGATTCCATAGATTTGGATACCATCAACGCCGTAGCCGCCAAATGGCTGAGCAATCCCGCGTATTGGGTGCATATACAACAATGAAAACACTCGGCATAGATATCGGCTCCCGCAACACCAAAATCCTCATCTTTGATGTGGAACACCGGCAGATCGCATACTACGCTTGGCAAACCACCGATATAAATCCCATCAGCTCCGTGGAAGCTTTATTACAGCAAGCAGAGCTGGCAACGGGGATAAAGATACAGCAAATCTCTGCCATAGCAGTAACAGGGTATGGCAGGAAGCTTTACAAAAATGCCAACCGTATTCTCTCTGAAATCAGTTGCCATGCCGCTGGCTCTCTATTTTACTATCCCACAGCCAAAACCGTTATCGATATTGGCGGTCAGGATAGCAAGATAATCTGCCTCTCTGATGAAGGCAAGGTGCTGGATTTTGTGATGAACGATAAATGTGCGGCAGGCACGGGACGCTTTTTGGAGATGACCGCCATCAGGCTGGGCGTGGATGTATCCCAGCTCTCGGATATGGCAAAGGAGGCGGATAAAGAGCTCACCCTCAATTCCACCTGTGTGGTCTTTGCCGAATCTGAAATCATCGGCATGATGGCAGACAATCAAAGTGCAGCCAATATCGTCCGCTCCGTGCATCGCTCCATTGCCAAACGCATCTTTTCTCAGATGAGTGCCTTAAATCATCATCCACCCTACGTATTCACCGGTGGTGTGGCACAAAACCCCGATCTAACCTGGTGTTTGGAGGCTGAACTAAATAGTAGCCTGCTGTTGCCTCCCGAACCCGAAATAACCGGCGCATTGGGCGCTGCAATCTTGGCAAACAAATGATTTTGACAGACTATCATATTCATACACAATACAGTTGGGATAGCAAACTTGAAATAGATGATGTAATAGCAAAGGCTATCTCACTCAATTATGATATAATTGCAATTACAGAACACTTGGATCTCCTGCCTTGGGAGGTAAGTGCACATGGTATATTTTCCCTCAGGCAATACTCTGCTCATATTGACGATCTTAAAGCACAACACCCCCGGCTAAGGATCATCAAGGGAGTGGAAATAGGAGACTATCATCTCACCAAAGATTATGCCTTGGCTATGTTGGAAGATTATC
>JAAYQD010000101.1 GCA_012519465.1 Candidatus Cloacimonadota bacterium | reverse complement strand
TCCCCCATATCACTCTTGCGGATTGGGCAGACCTGGTGGTGATAGCCCCTGCCACAGCCAATATCATTGCCAAAGCGGTGCATGGGATAGCAGACGATCTGTGTTCCACCACGCTGTTGGCTCATACCAAGCCCAAGCTCTGGATTCCGGCGATGAACGTGAATATGTATCAAAACCCTGCCACCCAAAGCAACCTTGCCATCCTCAAAGAGCGGGGTGATCACCTCTTGGAGCCGGTGACAGGGCTCTTGGCGTGCGGATATGAGGGCAAAGGCAAATACCCTCCCAATGAAGAGGTGGTGGCGGCTGTAAACTGCTATTTGCAATATGGGCGTGATCTGGAAGGAATCAAGGTTCTGGTGACAGCTGGTGCAACTGAAGAGGCAATCGACCCCATGCGTAAGATCACCAATGCTTCCACAGGAAAGATGGGGCTTGCCATCTGCAGGGCTTTGGCACTGCGTGGAGCGGAGGTGACCCTGGTGCATGGACGGATGAGCTCTCCCCCACCCTATTATCTGCATGAAACTGTATTTACTCCGGATGTAAAATCCATGATGGAGGCAGTAATACAAAGAAGCGCAAAGATGGATTGGATCATCAAAAGCGCGGCAGTATCTGACTTTACTCCTGCTGTTAAATATGATGAGAAGATAGAAAAGAGCGGGGAACTCACCTTGGAATTGGTGCCCACTCCTGATATCCTGCTGACTCTTGGCTCTATGAAGACAAACCAGCAGAATCTGATTGGCTTTGCCGCTCAAACCCATGATATGTTGGCTAAAGCCAGGACCAAGCTGCAAAAGAAGAACCTGGATATGATCTGTGCCAACCTGCTGAGTACGGCTGGGGCAGATGATACCCAGATCACTATCATGAGGGCATCAGATACCAGTGAGGAAGATTACACTGTGGTATCTGGCTCAAAACATCAGGTAGCATACGCTATCATAGACAATATCAAAGCATTATGAAACAAGGCTATCTCGTTATTACTGGTGCCAATGGACAAGTGGGCTCCTATTTGGCACGCTTTCCGCAGCTTGCCCAATATCCTCAGCTGCTCTTATATCATCAGCGGCAGGATAGGCTGCAAGGCTTGGATAAAGCTCCCAATCGCCTGCTAAAACAGTGCAACCTGATGGATATAAACTCACTGGCTGCCTGCATCCAAGAGGCAAACCACCATTTTGGCAGTCTCCCCACCCGGCTGATTCACACTGCCGCTGTGCGCTCCAGCGATGCTGCCGGCGTTGCAGAGTGTGACCCAGAGGTCTTTTCCCACACCTTAAATACAAATCTGATGGCTACGGTGAACATCCTGCGCACCCTGCTCCCCCACTCTCGCAAGGCTGGCTGTGGCAGATACGTCCTGTATGGCTCTGTGGTGACGGCAACCGGCTTGGTTAATGGAGCCGCCTACGCTGCCGCCAAGGCTGCGATAGTGAATCTGGCAAAGAGTGCTCCCCTGGAAAACGCTGCCCATAATATCCTTATCAACTGTATCTCCCCGGGGCCGATTGCCACTGATTTGGCATCGGATTATGAAGGGGAATATCTGGAGTTTAGAAAGAGGTATTTTGAGGCTCACATTGCCAAAACCCCCACACACAAACTAATCAGTATGCAGGAATTGGCAGAGATGAGTGTATTATTAGTTAGTGATGCTCTGGAAAACCTCACAGGGCAAGAAATAATTATCAATGGAGGCTCCTTATGAAACGCCTTATAATATGGCTTACCTTGATTGTTGTCATCCTGCCACTGGGTGCAAATGTGGCATTTAGAGATGGCGAAAAGCTTGTTTTCACCGTTCGTTATGGCCTTGTGCATGCTGCAGAAGCTACTTTGGAGGCCAAATCCACCAGTTATGGAGGGAAATCAGCTTGGCTGCTGAGCACGGATGCCAAGACCTATCCCTTCTTTGATGTATTCTTCAAAGTGCGAGACAGGGTGGAATCCTATTGGGATAAGAGCACCCTTTTGCCTCATAAATTTACTAAAAACCTGCAGGAAGGCAACTACAGACAAAGACGTAATCATATCTTTGATCATGCAAATAACCTTACCACTTATCAAAAATGGAACTTCAAATCCAAGAAGTATGATTCCACAGAGATGGCTCTCTTGCCCAACAGTCAGGACGTGCTGAGCGCATTCTATTATGTGCGCAGTCAAAACCTCACTCCTGGGAAAAAGGTGAACATGAACATTACCTCCGATGGCAGATCTGTAAATACTGAGATCATAGTGCATAGGAGAGAATCCATCAAGACCATCTTTGGTAAGATAAACTGCCTGGTGATTGAACCAAAACTGAAGAGCGCTGCTGTGTTTAAGCAAAGCGGCAACATCTTGATCTGGGTGACGGATGATCAATACAAGATACCCGTCAAGATGACCAGCGCCGTCACCTTTGGTTCCTTCGTGGCAGAGCTGAAAGATGCATCCAACGTTCCTTATAAGATTAAATGACAGACCCTCTGGCTCTGGAAACCTATGACTATCATCTGCCTGAAGAGCTGATTGCTCAACACCCCTGCCAGCCTCGTGAAAACTCCAGACTGTTGAGGCTGGACCGTAGTAGCGGGGTGATAGAGCATTTATCTTTTAGGCAGATTGTGGATCTTGTGCACCCCGATGATGTATTGGTGCTCAATGATAGCCGGGTGATTCCTGCCCGCTTGTTTGCCCACAAAGACAGCGGCAGCCAGGTGGAGCTGCTGCTCTTGCACGAGCTTTCCCCCGGTGTATGGCAGTGTATGATGCGTCCCGGCAAAAAGGTTAAAGAGCCGCAATGGCTGAAGGTATCAGACACAATGCGCGCCCATGTATCTCTCTCTGATGAAGACGGCTTGAGGCAGGTAAGATTTGAAACAGATGGTGACTTTTGGCAGGAGCTGGAAAAGGTGGGACACATCCCCCTGCCGCCATATATCAAGCGTGAAGACCAGCTGCAGGATAGGAATAGCTATCAAACGGTATATGCCAATCAGCTAGGCTCTGCAGCCGCTCCCACTGCCGGATTGCACTTCAGTCCCCAAATCATCTCTGCCCTCCAAGAAAAAGGCGTACATATAGTAAAGCTTACCCTGCATGTGGGCATGGGAACCTTTCTACCTGTCAAATCCCAACGCATAGACCAGCATAAGATGCATGCTGAATATTGCACGATTGACCCCCAGAGCGCAGCCACCATCAATCAAGCCCGCAGCGCTGGACGCCGCATCATAGCAGTGGGCAGCACCAGTGCCCGCACCTTGGAAAGCTTTTATAATGGCAAAGAGATAGCGGCAGGCTCACGCTGGACGGATATCTTTATCTATCCGGGCAAGACCATGCAAGTGGTGGATGCCATGATTACCAACTTCCATCTGCCCAAATCCAGCCTCTTGATGATGATTTCCGCCTTTGCCGGCATAGACAATGTAAGACGGGCTTATGAAGAAGCCGTCCGGCTTCGCTATCGCTTTTTCAGCTATGGCGATGCCATGTTGATCGAGTGAGGCTAATGTGAAAGTGGATTACCTATTTGCCAGCACCCAAAGCACGATGCAGGAATATGACAAACTGCAAAGCATCAGTGATGATAATACCCAGATCACCGTGAGAGCCCTCTCCCAGACCCAAGGCAGAGGCAGGGATAAACACTCCTGGCATTCTCCCACAGGTGGGCTCTGGTTCACCTTCGCTCTCAACCATCCGGCTGTTGTGGAGTCTTTCGCCCTTTATGCCGGGCATTGCCTACATCGCCTCTTATCAGATTTATACAATCTGCCCCTCCTAAAAGTGAAATGGACAAACGATGTATATTACCGGGATAAGAAGTTAGCAGGCGTGCTGTGCCGCCATAGCCTCCAAAAACAGCGCTACACGATAGGTTTGGGATTAAATACCAATAATACCTTTGCCAATAGCGAGCATGAGTTCAACGCCATCTCTTTGAGCGACATCCTCGGCTTTGAGGTCTCCAATCCACACCTGATGCGCCTCTATATTAATGTCGTGAATGATTACAAGGAAGAGCTTTTCACTCCTGCTTCTTACCTGGGTTATTGCCGGAAACATCTCTATGGCATAGGCAAGGAAGTGCAGATAGATCAGGGCAAGAGCATACAAACAGGAATCCTGAGAGGAATAGATGAACAGGGGTTTCTGCTGATAGATGATGGCGAGATCAAGACCATCAGCCACGGCTCCATCAGGATAATCGATCCTTAGCTCACCGTCCCAATCAAGTCCTTTATACTCTTCCCTTTTGCCTTTAGATGTTCCTGCAAGCCGTCATATATCTTGGCAGGTGCGCCAGGGTCTGTAAAATTAGAAGTTCCAACTGCCACCGCACTGGCTCCCGCATAGATAAATTCCAGGGCATCCTGCCAGCAGGAGATACCACCCATCGCCAAGATGGGAAGAGAGACCGCCTGCGCCGCCTGATAGGTGAGCGCCAAGGCTACCGGCTTGACCCCTTTGCCGCTGTAACCACACACCTTGCGAGGGATTCTGGCTTTGCCCGTTTGCCAATCAATCGCCATTCCCCACAGGGTATTGATCAAGGAAATCGAGCTGGCTCCCCCAGCCTCAGCCGCTTTTGCCATCTTGCCAATATCTGTCACATTGGGGCTCAGCTTTACTATCAATTCCTTGTTGGTAAGAGGTGCCATCCTGGAAACCAATTGATACAACACATCGCTATCCGCACCAAAGGCAATGCCCTCGTTCTCCACATTGGGGCAGGATACGTTGATCTCATAGCCAGCTATCCCCTCGGCTTTCTCCAGGGTTTCCAGCATCATGCAAAATTCATCCACACT
>JAAYQD010000100.1 GCA_012519465.1 Candidatus Cloacimonadota bacterium | reverse complement strand
GAGCTCTATCCCCTTTTGCCACAAGCCTCTCCAATCCCGATAAAAGAAAGGGATATCATAGCGGGCTGCCATGCGCTCTGCCGTTTCTATGATCAATTCATGTTTTTGATAGCGGCTATAGAGCAGCGTGCTGGAAAAGGCATCAAAACCCTCTTCCTTTGCCAATTTGGCGGCTGCTTCCAGCCTCACTTCATAACAGTGGGCACAGCGGCTGTCAATATCTGAGATCACCTCTTTCACAAATCCTTCCAAGCCGTATTCATCGTTGATAATCAGCGGGAAGCCTTCCCGGCGGGAAAACTCTTCCAGGGCGTTTTTGCGGGCTTTATATTCCGTATAGGGATGGATATTGACGTTGTACCAAAAGGCGGTGACCTGGATGCCTTCCTCCTGCAATTGATAGTAGGGCGCTATCAGGCAGGGGGCACAGCAGGTGTGGAGGAGGAGGTTTTTGATCTGGCTCATAGGGCAAAAAAGGGGAGCGCGGGAGGCTCCCCCATTACTGTTATTCTTTAGAATTCTTTTAAGAGGTTGTTGGCAACGATGCCGCGTTGGATTTGGTTGGTTCCTTCATATATCTGGAGGATTTTGGCGTCGCGCATCATCTTTTCCACGGGATATTCCTTCATATAGCCGTATCCACCAAGGATTTGCACGGCGTCTGTGGTCACCTTCATGGCTACGTCTGAGGCATAGTATTTGCACATGGCGGATTCTTTGGCATAGTTTTTGGCACCGCTATCCACCATGCGGGCGGTTTGCAAGACCAAGGCGCGGGCGGCTTCAATCTCGGTTGCCATATCGGCAAGCATAAATTGGACAGCCTGGAAGGAGGCGATGGGTTTGCCAAATTGGACGCGCTCTTTGGCATAGCGCACGGATGCTTCAAAGGCACCACGGGCGATGCCCACGGCTTGGGCGCCCACCATGGGACGGGATTTGTCGAACACCTTCATGGCTGTGATAAAGCCCGTGCCTTCCCTGCCCACCATGTTGGCGGCGGGAACCACGCAATCTTCAAAGATCAGCTCGCGGGTGGCGGAGGCGCGGATGCCCATCTTGTTTTCCTTTTTGCCAAAGCTAAAGCCGGGGGTATCCTTTTCCACGATAAAGCAGGAGCAGCCACGTGCTCCGCGGGTTTTATCCGTCATGGCAAAAACTGTGTAAATGCCGGCTTCTCCGCCGTTTGTGATCCACTGTTTGGTGCCGTTGAGGATGTAATTGTCCCCGTCTTTGCGGGCGGTGGTTTCGATGGCACCGGCGTCTGACCCGGCATTGGCTTCGGTGAGGGCAAAGGCTGCCAATTGTTCACCGGCGGCTATTTGGGAAAGATAGTGCTGCTTTTGCTCTTCGGAGCCGGCTATCAAAATGGGATACATACCCAAACCGGTGGCGCCATAAGCCAGGGCAATACCGGCATCCACGGCGCAGAGCTCTTCGGTAACGATTGCCAAATCCGTCACCTTGCCGCTGATCCCATCATATTCTTCGGGAATCAGGATGGCAAAGAGGTCACTTTGTTTCATCACTTCCACCACGTCCCAGGGGAAAATCCCCTCTTCATCATACTTTTCGGACAGTGGTTTCATAATCTCGTTGGCGATGCGGGCTGCGATATCCCGCATTTCGATTTGGTCTTCAGTAAGGAAATAATCCATATTATAACTCCTTGAAATCATATTCACATAGCAAATGATAAGCCTATTTGGAGGGGCGGCTTTGTGTCAATAGAATTTTCTTGCTCGCTTCCAAAATGTGTGTTTGGAGGCTCTTGGATGATCTGTACAGCGGATATAAAATTAAACCACTTGCCTATATTGTCTTTCCACTATATCTTATAAGTGTAATATGAATTGTGTACTAATACTTACTTGTCACTCGTAACAAACAACCCCACAAGGAGGTTACAAATGAAGTACTTAGCCTATATACTGGTGCTAATGGCCGCCTTATTTATGCTGGCGTCCTGTAGCAAGGATAAGGACGACAAACCATTCCAATTTTCCAGTGAAGCTGCCCTGGATGAGTATTTGGAGCAACATGATTGGATGTTTATGCTCTTGGCAGTGGATGGCTGGGATATTGATTGGGGTGCCAAAAGCGATATACAGATCGTATTCGATGCCCATTATAATGGCGGCACCCTGAATCCCAACGACACATTTTCCCTATCAATTAATGGAACCAACGTAAAATACAACAAAGCCCTGTTGGAAGAATACGGATGGTTTATGTTCGATCCTTTCAGCACTCCCGCCGTATCCACCATTGATGTGATATTCAAGAGAAACAACAACTTGATTTTTGATAAGACGGTAAACTTGGCTGCGTTTTCCAATATCACCAATTTCCCCTCCAATCCAAACTGGAATCAGAGCATAAACGTCAATTGGACGCTTTCCAAAGATAGCCACGTGCAGATATTGAATGCCGGAACTTTTGCCGGCGGGCAAGACAAGGATAAAACCTACTTCCTCAATCCCGCTGCACGTTCCTATACCATTCCTGCGGGCGAGCTCTATCTGCCCAATATCATGGAATACTATATGAGTGTGATCCAAATGAACTTCATAGAATACAAAAACAATGTGTTGATATCCATGACCATTGAAGAAAAATACAAAGACAACCAGAGAAGGCCGGACATCCTGAGAGGCGGCAAGATACTGGAAAATATAATAAGGTAAGGTATAGAGAAACAATAAATAACGCTTATAATAATCTCCTCCTTGGGCTGCTTGTTTCACGATGAGCAGCCCTTTTTGGCTTTGAATTGCTTGCCATGCAGCCCGGTTGTGGATTAAAAACTTGACACAATTGACGGATGTGAAAATATTGTAAAAAGCCACTTGACTTTGCTTGGAAGGTAAATAAACGATGGCCATGGCATGCCACATGAGAATAAATAAAAAACCAAGTAATCACCCAAGGAGGATTACCGATGAAGCGCAGAATCTATATTTTAGTGTTGATAGCCTCATTGTTTTTGGTGCTATCTTGCAGCAAGGATAAGGAAGAGAATCCCTATCATTTTACAGAGATATCCGAGATTACACAGTTTTTGAGCCAGTTTGATTGGAGGCTGTTTGTAGATATTGAGAATCTGGAGAATGGCATGATGGAACTGAGTGTGGATGTGGATCGCCGTGGGGCAACGCTGGATTTGGACGATACTTATAGCCTGACCGTAAATGGAAACTCCCTGCCTTATGAACCCCATCCCATTTTTAGCAACAGCTTATACTTTGGTCCCATTGAAATGCCTCCCCCATCCGATGTTAAAGTGATCTTGAAGAGACAGGATGAAGTGCTCTTTGAAAAGAATGTAAGGCTTGCCGCAATTCCTCAAATCACCTCTTTCCCAGACAATCCAGACTGGAGCAAAGATATCACAGTAAAATGGAATCTCTCCAGAAACAGTCATGTGCAGATTCTGACGGCTGACACCAATCATTATAATGAAAGTCAATTAAGAGATTATCCTCTATCTCCTTCTGCACGCTATTTCACCATCCCTGCCAATGATCTTTATATGGAGCAAGTTAGTAGCTACTTTGTGGGTGTGTATCAGTTTAATTTCTCACAATATAAAAACAACATCTTATGCTGTGTGACAGCGGATAATGTGTATGAAATTGAGGATGAGGAGGGGCACGAGCCCTCACTATTTGTGATGAAGGAAAGATTATTGAAGCAAGGCAGATAGAAACGCTGAAAACCATTGACACAAACACCGTCTTGGGCTGTTTACCCTTATCGTGAGCAGCCTTTTTGCTGGATATGATTATATAAGGAGATTCAAAATGTCTTTACATCAAAAGGAAGCCCTCTACACCCTGATCTGCAGCGTGGTGTTTTTTGTGTTGCTACTGCTCTTGCCAATTGTGAGCAGAGGCGTATCTGCAGAGGTGATTTTGCTACTGTTTGCCCTGTTTATCCTCAGTCTGTGGTTTATCCGGCAGCGCCTGGGCATCCGTTTTTCCAAGCTGATCCAAGAGGAAAGGACAATCCGCTTTCTGGCAGCCATGATAGCCGTGCACGCTTTTGGGGCGGTGGTGGCTGTTTATGCCATCGTGTTGTATCTGCTGCACCGCTCTGTGGGGCAGGTTCCCTTGCCGCAGGTGCTGCTTTTGGCCACCCATAGCTGGCTGAGCCTGTATGCATTTTGGTCGCTATTCATCCTCATCATCCACAAATGGGGGCTCCCCAAGGCGATCAGCACAAGCTCCTAAACACCTTGCCTGGGAAGGGCTTCAAAGTTTTGCTTGACGCCCAGAGCCATCTTTGATTTTATGCATAAACACTTTAATACACACAAAAGAGGTTTGCAGCATGGAACTCAAGCTTATTCAGCTCAAATTTCCCGAAGATACCAATATCATTTTGGGTCAAAGCCATTTTATCAAGACGGTGGAAGACCTCTATGAAGCGATGGTCAACAGCGTTCCCGGCATCCAGTTTGGTTTGGCATTCTGTGAGGCATCCGGTCCTTGTTTGATCCGCAAAGATGGCACAGATAACGAGCTTATCGAGCTGGCGGTGGAGAATATGCTGAGCCTGGGAGCGGGGCACAGCTTTATGATTATCATGCGGGGAGCCTTTCCCATCAACGTATTGCCGGCTGTGAAGGATTGCCGTGAGGTGGTGCAGATCTTTTGTGCCACAGCCAATCCCGTGCAGGTGATTGTGGCCCAAAGCGAGCAAGGACGCGGCATCCTGGGCGTGATAGACGGTTCTTCCCCCCAGGGAATAGAGCTGGATACGGATATCTCCCACCGCAAAAAGTTCCTCCTGGATATCGGCTACAAGCGTTAAGGAAATGACCCAACGCTGCTTTATTGCCTTGGAACTGCCCAAGCCGCTCAGGCAACCCCTGATGCGTGCTCTGTTGGGCTTTTCCGGCATCAGGGGTGTGAATTGGACAGCGGGGCACAACCTGCATCTCACCCTGCTCTTTTTGGGCGATGTAGCTGTGGAAAGAATCCCGGAAGTGGCAGAGATTGTGGAAGAGCTATCCAACACTTGGGAGCCCATTTCCATGGCAGCGAAGGGGATAGAGCTGTTTCCCTCCTCCAATCCACGCCTCATCTGGATCAATCTGGAGGCGCAAAAGCAGGAGATATTTGCCATGCACAAAGAGCTGATCAAG
>JAAYQD010000002.1 GCA_012519465.1 Candidatus Cloacimonadota bacterium | reverse complement strand
GCCCTGATAGATAAAGAACTTTTGAGCTCCAAAGAGCGAAAACTGTATGCCAACGTGCTGAAAAGCGAAGTGGAAATGGATCTGATTACCCTGGATGTGAATGCCATCAATGCCGCCGTGAAAGACGAAGAAATGAGAATGTATTATGAGGAGCATAAGCAGGATTATCTCTTGAATCCAAACTATAGCATTGCCTATGCTTTCTTGCCCTTGGCACCCTCCAGAGGGGATGTGGCAGCCACCAATCTGATGGCAGACAGCCTGTATCAGAGCTTGAATATGGGGGATAAACCGGAGGATGCCATTGCCGCAGCGCTCAAGGTAAACCCTCTGATAAGAATCCAAGAAAGTGGATTTGTAAAGCTGGACGAGCTGGATAAAGAGCTGGCAGAGGATTTTGCCACGTTGGCGCCCGGAGAATATCTTCCTCCTCAGATTGTGGCAGGAGAGGGCTTGAGAATCCATCGCCTGGAACAGCGCACCAAGAGCCTGATCAATTATAGCACGATCTATATTCCCTATCAGCCCGGAGAACAGACCATTGCGCGTGATGTGGATAATGCCTTGCAAGCCGCCAAATTATTAACCAGCATGGGACATCAGGTGGCGTCTGAAGAATTGGATCTCACGTTTTCCCCTGTGTCCAATATCGCCATTGGCAAGGTATGGATGGAGGATGGCTTTGTGACGCCGGATGTGAAAAACCCGCAGGACATCAAGAAAGGCTGGGTGCCCAATCCGGTGTTTTATGCACCCAAATCTGGGTGGTTGCTTTTGGAGATCACCCAAAGCCAAACAGAATTGTACCAGCCCTTTTCGGAGGTGAAAGGTGAGATTCATGAGCACCTGCAACAGCAGAACAACCGTGAATTTGCCTACCGTGATGCCTTCCTGTGGCTGAGAAGCGATGCAGCTTCCAACATAGATATTTCCGGGCTGAAGGGCGCATCTCTTCATAAACTGAAAGCCCTGTCTGTGGATAAGAATGATCCCCTGGTTCCAGCTAATGTCTTATCCGACGCCATTGTACGCCGCCTCAAGGGGCAGGCAGCAACTGCATATCCCATGGGGGATTATGTGTATATCCCACTGATATCCAGGATACAACAAAACAAGGATCGCAAAGTGGAGACAAGGCAGGTGCGGGAGCTTTTTATCCAAAACCTTCCTGCCAATTGGTTTGAGCTCTGGATGGAAGACCAGGTTAGGCAGGCGAAGGTGACTATATATAGCCAGATGTGAAGCTTGCAAGGGGGGGGCAGGGTATAAAATACCGCCAAGTGGAATAAACCTTGCAATGTTATATAGATAAAGATATTAAACATTAAAAGAAGGTTCTAATAATGAAGCGTTCTCTTGGCGTAATAATCCTGATCTGCAGTGTTGCCTTGTTGGCTGCTGCAAACGTGATTGAATTAACTACCGACACCCCTCAAATCAAATCTGCGAATGGGTATTCCATAGTGGAGCTAAATGGTGCCCAGCTCTATGGAGAGCCGGGACAGCCGGCATTGCCCTGGCTTGGCTCCAGCACCCTCCTGCCCTTGGGCGAGGAAGCCACCAATATTTCGGTGAGGCTGTCTCAACCGATGCTCCTCCACTTGGAAAACGCCATTGAACCTATCCAAAGACCTTATCCTCTCTCTTTGCCAGAGCAGAAGACAACTGTTGATCCGGATCCTGCCATCTACCAATCCTTAGATGCATGGCCGCTACAGGCTCATAACGGAACGAATACACAGTTTATGGCTGGGCATCCCATCAATTTCACGGCAGTATGCCCCTTTGAATATTATCCCATGCGCAATGAGCTTGTATGGTATCAGAGGGTGGAGATCGAGGTGGAGAGCGCTCCCTCTGCCCGCGCCATGGCAGCATTACAGCTCCTAAAGCAGGATGCCCACACCTCCCAGAGGCTTGCCAAAAGCATAGACAATCACAGTATGTTGCCTCGCTATCAGACGCGCAATACGGGTATTGATTATCTGATCATCCACGATGTAAGCAAGTATGACCAATGGCTGCCCTTGGCGGAATTCCATGAGCAGCGTGGGCTAAACGTTTTGATGAAGCCTGTGCAGGAAATCACCGCACAGATATCTGTGCGGTGATTTCCTGCACAGGCTTCATCAAAACG
>JAAYQD010000099.1 GCA_012519465.1 Candidatus Cloacimonadota bacterium | reverse complement strand
TAGATTAGTCCCGCGAAGAGAATTCAGATCAATCTCAAATGTTATGGCTCTATACTCGTCTCCAGGTATAAGGGGATAGGCAGGTTCAGAATAACTGATCAATTGATTAAAAGTGTATGTCAAGGAATCCTGGGGATTCCCCGAGTCTAAAAAACGTTTAATAGGAACGACCTCAAAATGACCATTATTGTTATAATTCTTACAAAATACTTGAAATGTTAACGCAACCTCATGATCATTCCCGCTTACCTTCCGAAATACGTATCTAATATACAGTTTATTCCATGCAAGATAATGCTGCCCCAAATGACCCGTTTCGCCCCATGAAGCGCGATCCCATTAGGTAAAACGGAATTCAGGCCCTATGACTCCATAATTGGAGGAGCTTGCATTAGCCGCATTTGTTACGGGAAACCTATACCTCAATCCATGTAAAATTACACCACTTGTATCAGGAGAACAAGCCCAGACCTTTCTATTTCCTGGGTTCCCTCTATCCACGGTTGCATATCCTATACGATTGGATATATCTCGTGAAAACTGATAGAAATATTTATTTGAATTAAGGTCATCCTCGTAATATTCAGGTGGGATTCCGGAATCAAAAAATTCTGCTTCGAAGAGCCAGCGATTTCCCGTGGATAATGAGTATGGACCGGCACTTATAAGTTCTCCATCATCATTATAACCAGTGTGGTAATCACACAACCATGGATCAATTTCGTTAGTGTAATGTGCTTGTAGCATTGTTTCAGCATTCGAGAAGGATTCGATAGCAGGCAATGTGTTTTCGCATATTGATACATTATACTTTCCTTGTTGCCTCATAAGGGTGAGGATATTAGAGTTGAATGTCGTGTTTTCGGGATACGGCTTTAGGTTGGTATATGTACCTATGATAAAATTATCTGAGTGGTAAGCAAAAATGCCGCTTTGCCAGCAAAACAGTAGGGTAAGAACAAAGATTAAACGATGTGATTTCATGTTAGACTCCTTCATTTAATTATGAATTTTGTTGCTGCCACTTTTTGTTCTCCGGAAACAAAGGAAGCTATATAAAGACCCGGTGCAAGGGTTAACTTGCCAAATGTTCCTTGTTTACTTTCCGGATTGGCAATAGGAAATGACGTTATTAGTTGCCCACGAATATTGTAGATGTCAATTCTGCTGTTCTTTACACCTGAGGGCAAATCCCCCTCCAAATAGTAATTCCATTGATGCAGATTTTTATCCGCGGGATTGGGAAATATGTTTAATTGGGGTTCCGCAGCCTGTATTACATTTTCATCATTTGCCACCGTTGTATCTGTAAGCTGAGCATTGCCGGCATATACATGTACCCAGCCTTTATAGTTTGTGGTGCCATGTGAACTCTGGGGAGCACAGAAAGCCACATCATCATAGCCATCACCGTTAAAATCGCCTACGGTTGGAGGTCCCCAACCAAACTGATAAGTTGGAGATACAGGGGGAGGGGTGATACGAAGATCCAATACACCGTTGGGATTTGGCCCGCCCAGCCAGAGGCCCGCGGCTCCTTTCCAAAAGCCTGATCTATGATCAGATGTTATCATATCACTGTAGCCATCACCATTGAAATCTCCAAAGCTTACTTCTCGATTCGCAACATGAATCAGTGTTGTCCAGGGTGTCATATCAATGTCTAGCTCCGGAGAGTCTGGAAAGGTTGAGGAACCAAGCTTGATTATTTTGCCATAATTATCATCAGGTGAAATAACCCAACCAGTCAAGTAATCATCATAGCCATCTCCATTAAAATCACCTATGCCATAGGCAAAAGGAAAAGTATTATGAGGTTCTGTGGAGGCATCAAAGAGGATGACATTATCCGAAGGGTCAAAGTATCCATCGTTACCATAATAGAGGGTTAATGATAAATCATTGGGATTAAATTGAGGAGTGTAACCAATCACAAAATCATCAATTCCATCTCCATTTACATCACCAACAGCTGAAACATTAATAACGGAGCCGTCGATAAAATTCTCCAAAACCGTCTCAATATGGAAGGTGCCACCAAAGAGAACCACAACGCTTCTGGTTTGGAGAGAATCGGAAGTGGTATGCAAAGCTATGATATCGTCACAACCATCGTTGTTAATGTCTCCGATGTTTTCTCGAATGCGAAGCTCAGTTGACCAAGGGGTTCCCAGAGATGCCAACGGGATAATGAGATCAGGCTCTAAATCTGCATCAGGACCACCGAAGTAGAACCTGAGACCCAGTTGCAGGGTTTCTTCATCAATGGCGACACAGTCAACAAGATCTCCATATCCATCACCATTAAAATCTCCGGAGAGAAGCGATGCTCCCGGACCTTGATCCCAAAACTCACCCTGGCATTCCAAATCTGGTATTTCATCAAAATCGGGACCGCCAAAGTAGCAGAGTAACTTACCTGGTTCATGAGTATCAAAATTCCTGTTTTGATACATAATCAGATCATCATAGCCATCTCCGTTGAAATCGATAGCTGCTTTGTAATATCCAATCCCTGCATTTTCATGTGCGCCCTGGATTGATAGTATCAGCTCCATACTGTTTTGGGCATGGCAAAAACTGGAAATGAAAATTATGAGTAACAAAACGGTCAGTACTAATACGCTGTGTCTCATTTTACTTCTCCTTTACTTAATTGTTATTTTACTGGATGAGATCCTCTGCCCATTGATATGCAGAGAAACCACATATACTCCCGGGCTTAGTTTCTTGGGCAAAAGGCTGCCTGATTTGGAGGGTTGATCAGCCGTCTGTCTGTGCACCACCTGCCCTCTGATGTTGTGTATCGTCCATATCGCCGAATCAATATGAGATGGTAGCTCCCCCTCTATCTCATAACTGATCTTGGGGAACTCTGCATGAAATGGATTGGGATAGCATTTGATTTTGATGTTCTCGGTAGGAGGGGGCTGCAGATAATCGTCTGTGGATACCGTTGTGTCGGTCAAATCGGAGTTCCCAGCAAAGATATATACATAGCCCTTATAGACTGGATCATAAGCGGGGAGTGCATGGGGAGCCGAGATAGCCACGTCACAGTAACCGTCACCATTAAAATCACCGGCTGCCATATAATAACCAAACTGTTGATATGGTGATGTGGACGGACGGTCGATCCTTAGGTCACACGTTGTGTTGGGATTGGCTCCTCCCAGCCAAAATCCAGCAACTCCTTGATAAATGTAGGCTTTGAAATTCGCACCCGCGATATCGCTGTAACCATCGCCATTAAAATCACCATATACAACCCTGTCATGCCAATCCATATTAATCAGACTCGGGGAAGTTCCTATGTTCAATAGCGTGAATTCGTCTGAAGACATAATGTCCTCTGCGCCATAGCGTAGCTTGTTGTCTTCTGGCCAAGAATCACCGTTGCAATATACAAAATCATCAAAGCCGTCTCCATTGAAATCACCCACCTTGTATGCACCAGGGAAATTCCACGCTCCATTATCAGCAAGAGTGCG
>JAAYQD010000098.1 GCA_012519465.1 Candidatus Cloacimonadota bacterium | reverse complement strand
GTCTTTGTTGCATATTTTTCTCCCGTACTGATTTGTGTTTTTGTTTGAGTTCAAATCAATGCTACAGGCGAATATATGCAACACTTTTCTTTTAGAAACGGATGGCTACTGCATTAAATAGGTTTATAAGGGGAAGGTTGTTTTTTATATGTTCAGCAATTTGGGACAGTATTCCCCGTTTGAGCGGTCTGTGATAATTGGCAAGCGTTTGGAGGAGCTGGGGCAGCAGGAAAAGCTGTATAGCGATAGCCTGAATATCGTGGAGCGTAATGGTGGGTACACATTGCGGTATATGAAAAAGCCGATTATGGTGGTTACGGAGGCAGATTCATTGTCGTTACAAGCTCCAGTGAGGGAGATTGCCGAGGCATATAAACAGGCTTTGGTAGATGAATATTTCCCTCAATTTGAGGTGTATAACCTGCGGCATAATATCTGGCAGATTATCCAGATCATGTTTTTGGTGCTGTTAGTCTTGATTGTGAGCGGTTTTGGTTTTAGATTGGTAAATCGTGTGATGAATTGGTTGGGCAAATTGGTGGCAAGATTGAAGAAAGCCAATCCTTTGGGTTTGGTGATAAGGGGCATCAGGTTTTTGAATGCGGAGCAATTTGACCGCTTTTTTGCCATCGTGATTGGCATCATCCGCTTTGTGTTTTATCTTTTGATGGGCTATTTTACCGTGTATTTCATGTTGTACGTGATCCCGGCAACGCGTCAGATGGCGCTGCAATTGCAGGCATATATCATGAAGCCGGTAATGGATGTGGGGCGGTCGGTATTTATTTATCTGCCCAATTTCCTTTTCATCCTGGTGGTGGTGGCGGTATCCCGATATCTGCTGAAGTTTTTGAGTTACTTTTTTGGTGGCATCAAAAAGGGGAATATCCGGTTTAAGAATTTCTATCCGGAGTGGGCGGATTCCACCTATCAGATAGTAAAGTTTTTGATCATCTTCTTTGTGGTGGTGATCATATTCCCTTATTTGCCGGGTTCCGGATCACCGGCGTTTCAGGGTATCTCTATATTTGTGGGAGTCTTGGTGTCTTTGGGCTCCACCAGCGCCATCTCCAATATCATCGCCGGCATCATCCTCACCTATATGCGCGCCTTCAAGGTGGGAGATTATGTGCAGGTGGGCGATAGGCAGGGCGTTTTGATAGAAACTTCATTGCTCACCATCCGCATCAAAACTGTGAAAAATGAAGAGATCAGCATCCCCAATGCCATTGCCTTGGGCGGGAATATCATAGATTATAGCACATACGCCAAGGAAGGAGATCTGATACTGCATACCAAAGTGGCGATGGGGTACAGCATTCCCTGGCAGAGGGTGGAAAAGCTGTTGATCGAAGCCGCTCTCAACAGCGAGGGCATCAATACCAACAAACAGCCATTTGTGAATATCACCAAGCTCAACGACTTTTATGTGGAATATGAGCTGAACGCCTATACAGATGGAGCGGAATCCCAGGGTGCATTGTATACAAGCCTGCATCGCAGCGTTTTGGATGTGTTTCACAGAGAAGGCATAGAGATGGTGTTGCCGGCGTTTACTGCGTTTAGGGATGGCAACGCAAGCGCAATTCCCGCACAGATGATGGAGGCATTTAGCAAAGATAAAGAAGATAATAAAGAATAGACTTTTTGGCTGATAATAACAAGGCAGCTCTTTTTTGAGGAACAGAGCTGAGGAAATCCTGTGGATTTGGGGGGTGTGATAGAGCATTTATCTTGACAGATAGAGCCAGCTGAAAGTCTTGACTTCCAAGAGAATAAGCAGGAGGATAACGATGAGCCCCATTTTGCAAGGTACAGAGCTGATTCAGTTTTTGGAAAACAACAGCCCTGAAAAAATCAAAGAGGTATTGGAGCACGTTCATCCGGCAGACATCCTGGATGCACTGGAAGACTATGAAGGCAATCCTCTGCTTATTTTGGCACGCATCCCCAATGATGTATTGGTAAGCATCATCGAAGAAGCGGAAGAGGAAGACAAGAATGATTTGCTGAGCCTCTTGCCCCACGAGCAAAAGAAAGAAGTAATCTCGGAAATGGCATCAGACGAACTGGCTGATATGTGGGAATATATAGATGAGGACGAAGCCGAGCTCCTGATCTCCGCAATGGAAGAAAGCAAGGCGGAAGAGCTGAAGGCGCTGCTCCAACACGATCCCGAAACAGCCGGTGGCATCATGGCGACGGAATTTGTATCCGTTTCCGATCAGATGAGCGTAAAGCAGGCATTGGAATATCTGCAAAAACACGGGGATGATGCAGAGAGCATCAGCTATCTGTATATGCTGGATATTGAGGGCAGAGTGCATGGCGTGGTGAGTCTGAGAGATATTGTGACCAGCAAGTTTGACGTGCGGCTAAGCGATTTGGCAAATCCGAACGTGATCACCGTGCCCACGGATATGGATCAGGAAGAAGTGGCGCAGGTATTTATCAAATACGGCTTTAGCGGTATTCCCGTGGTGGATGAAGACCATAAAATGGTGGGTATCATCACGGCAGACGACGTGTTGGACATCGTGGTAGATGAAAGCACGGAAGATATCGAGAGGATGAGCGCTTTGGCTCATGGCGAGCGTGAATATCTGGAAAGCGGAGTGTTAAACTTGGCAAAGCGGAGGATATTCTGGTTGCTGTTTTTGATGATTTCTGCCACTTTTACGGGGATAATCATCGAAAAATATGAGGCGGCTCTTTCCAGCACCATCATTTTGGCGGCATTCATCCCTGTATTGATGGATACGGGCGGCAACGCCGGTTCGCAATCTGCCACCTTGGTAATTCGTGGTATGGCTTTGGGCGAGATTACCATGAAAGACTTTTTTAAGGTAATCTATACGGAGCTGAAGGTGAGCCTTTTGGTGGGGGTGGCATTGGCACTGGTAAACTGGCTGAGGATAGGGCTTACGAGTATGCATGAAGATAAATGGCTATTGGGATTTACCGTGTCGGCAGCGATGTTTATAACGGTGATGATTGCCAATCTGGTGGGTGGAATGTTGCCGCTGTTGGCACGTAGATTCAAGATGGATCCTGCCATTATGGCATCTCCTGTGATCACCACCATCGTGGATGCGCTGGCGCTATTGGTATACTTTGGGATAGCCACCCGGGTGTATACATTATAATCTTAACATCATGGGGCTGAGGGGTATGGGGCAAGTATTTGTCATACATATCCGAGGGGTGGGCAAGATTTATCATTGACAAAAGCTCCGCCTTTTTTCTGTATTGCCACAAAATAAAAAAGCTATCCTTAAGGAGGATTTATGCCTTATCGAATTCTTGCCATCAACCCCGGATCTACATCCACCAAGATTGCAGTATATGATGAAGAGCAGCCTGTATTTGAAAAAGTGTTGCGCCACGAAGCCAGCGAATTGGATCCCTTTCCCACGATCATCGACCAGTATGACTTTAGAAAGAAACTGGTGATGGAAGCGATGGAAGAGAATAACGTATCTGCCGATAGCCTGCATGCCGTGGTGGGCAGAGGCGGCTTGGTGCGCCCCGTGTGTGGCGGCACCATCAAGATTACGCCGCAGATGCTGGAAGACCTGAAAGATCCAACGCGTTGGGGGCGCATCCACGCATCCAACCTGGGTGCCTTTATCGCCGATGCCATCGCCAAAGAGCTGGATATTCCCGCCTTTATCGTGGATCCCGTGGTTGTGGATGAATTTGACGATATTGCCCGTATTTCCGGTATTCCGGAGATCGAGCGCAAGTCTTTGCTGCATGCACTTAATCTGAGATATATTGCCCGGCTGTGTGCACGTGAATTGGGTAAGGATTTTGACCAAGTGAACCAGATAGGCGTGCATATGGGCGGTGGGATTTCCATCACGGCAATCTTGGAAGGCCGCATGGTGGACGTGAATAACGCCCTCTTGGGGATGGGACCCTTTTCTCCGCAAAGAGCAGGAGCATTGCCCATCGGAGACCTTCTGGATATGGCATACAGCGGCAAATATACCAAAAAAGAACTGACCACCTACCTCAGCAAAGCTGGCGGATTGATGGCATATTTGGGCACCGATAGCGGCATCGAAGTATGCAACCGCATCAAAGCCGGCGATGCCAAAGCCAAGCTGATCCAAGACGCCATGTGCTATCAAGTGGCAAAAGAGATTGGCGCCTGTGCGGCAGTGTTGAATGGCAAAGTGGATTGCATCTTTATGAGCGGCGGCCTGGTGTATAACGAGATGATAGTGGAAACCATCCGCGAGCGCGTGGGCTTTATCGCACCCATCATGCTGTACCCTGGTGAAAAGGAAATGGAAGCCCTCAGCATGGGCGGCGTGAGAGTGTTGAAAGGCTTGGAAGAGGCGATGGATTATTGATGCGCCTTCGCATGCATAGATGATCAAAAATAGATTTCGCAAATATGGGGCAGGCTTCTTGGCAAGCCTGCTTCTGTTTTTATGGCTGCCATTGGCGGGTGAAACCTGGACTATCCTGGTGTATATGGCAGCGGATAACAACCTGTGGCAAAACGCAATAGCCAATATCAACAGTATGGAAAGCGTGGATTTGCCCTCCAATCTGACGGTGGTGGTGCAAAGCGATATGCCCGATGAAAGCCCCTATCCGGGCGGACAAAGAAGGCTGATCGGCAGAGACAATTCCCCTTATATCACCTCCCGCTTGCTGGAGAATATGGGCGCCATCAACAGCGGTGATCCACAGACGTTGAACGGCTTTGCGCGGTGGGGCTTTCACAAGTATCCATCGCAAAAGAGGGCGCTTGTGATCTGGGGGCATGGGAATAGCTGGTATAAGGCTGGAACAGACAAATGGATTTGCCCCGATGCGGATACCAACGACCTCATCAATGTGTATAATGGAGAGCTGAAAGAGGCATTGAGCGGACTGCCCCAGCTGGATATCCTGCTTTTTGATGCCTGCAGCATGCAAAGCGTGGAGGTGATCTGTGAGGTGGGGGAGGCGGCAGAGCGGGTGATTGGTTCTGAAGAGCAGGTGCCTGCCAAGGGCTTTCCCTATGAGGTGATATTGCCTCTCTTTACCCATACGGCAACTGCGGACGAGATTGCCCAGGGCATTGTGGATGCATATCTGGAAGCTTATGACTATGAGGGAATCTATAATCCAAACTATGCCGAGATAAGGGCAGCCTGTTCTGCGGTGAAGACAGAAGGGTTTGAGGGGTTTATGGATGAATTTGCGCGGTTTGTGGCAGGGCGTGATGGGCAGGAAGAAGCTCTTTTGGCCCATCGCGAGGGCTGTTGGCAAATGAATGATGGCTATATAGATGTGGATATTGGACAGTATCTAAAGAAGGTGATGGCAGAAAGCGGTGATGGGACATTGGTGCAGGATGCCATGCTGCTCTTAGACAGTTGGCAGAATCTGATCATCAAGGCGGGGAGCATCAATCTTCCGGTGGAGGTGGGCACTGCAGCGTTATGGTTTCCTTGGCACCGGCAATACTTTGATGGAAGGTGGCAGATGTATGCCCAGCTGGATTTTGCCCAAACGATGTGGCTTAGCATGTTGAACAGGGCTTTTGGGAAGGATGATACTCCACCTGAAGCACCGGTGGTGACAAGCGTTACGCAATCCCTGGGCTCTGTGATAACCAGGCTGGAACTGCCTCTGGATCCTGATAGATTGGAGGTGGTGGTGGATATTTATGATGCAGACGGAGTTTGGCAGCAAGGATATAGATATCAGACAGAATGGGGCTGCCGGGAGCTGACCTTAAGGCTACCCATGCAGGGCTCGGGTACTCTGAGCTTTTCTTGCCAAGATAAAAGCGGCAATCAATCTGAGGTGGCGGTATATAACTTTGTGTTTGATGCCCATCCACTTAAGGTGGAGGTACACCCCAATCCGCTAATGAGCAAGGCGGGTGGTGAGATTCGCTGGTATATCCCAGAGGGAGAGGAGGCTGCGGCGGAGCTTGGCATCTACAACCTAAAGGGGCAAAAGGTATATGGCAGATATCTGGGAGACCTTCCTGCCGGGGAGGGAAAGCTCTTGAGAGAAGATTGGCTGGGAGATACAAATTTACCTGCCGGAATATACTTTATTCAGCTTAGAATTGGCAAACAAATATGTGGCTCAAAGCTTACAATTCTTTAGAAAGTATGGCTTTGCAGGAGATGTGGATAACTTGTGGATAACTTTATTAGCCTCGCTTATACGGATCATAACCGCATCTATTATCAGTGTGTTACAAACTGGGGATTATCCACGGGCAATGTGGATAAGTGTGTAGGTCATTGCAATAATGATGGCTTAGAGGAATCAAGGAAATGAGTATGGAACTTAGTAAAAACAAGATATCGGAACTGGCACTTTTGAAACAGAAAAAGCATCGCCGCCAAGAAGCGAAAATAGTGTTGGAGGGGCAGCGCTTGCTGTTGCAATTGGCAGAATATGGGATTTTGCCCCAAGAGCTGTACCGATTGGCTGATTATGAGATGCCCTCTCCATTGACAGAGGTAGCAGATTATATCTGTGATGAGCGGGCGATGGAGCGCATCTGTGATACCCTCCAGCCACAGGGGATAGCCGGATTGTATGGATTGCCAAAGCCGGAATTCAGAGGTTTCAGCAGGGCGTTTTATCTGGATGGAATCAGTGATCCAGGCAATATGGGCACCATCTTCAGGCTTGCCATCGCCTTTGGTATCGATGCCATTTTGCTCTCTGAGGATTGTGCTGATCCTGCCTCCCCCAAGGTGATCAGAGCTTCGTTGGGAGCTGTCTATCGTTTGCCTTTTGCCACACTCAATCCAATGGCTCTCAGACTGCCCGGATTGATGGTGATAGGCACGGATGCCCAGGCAGAGCATAGTTTGCAGGAGTTTAAGCCCCGAGGACGGCAGCCACTTTTGATAGTGATAGGTGGCGAGGCAAGGGGGATGTCTGAAGAGATCAAAAAACGCTGTACGCATCACCTGCGCATCGAAATGAGCACAGCAATGGAATCCCTCAATGCGGCTGTGGCAGCGGGAATAATCGCACATCATCTTTATATAGTGGACAAATTGACGGATATTATTTGACAAAAAAGCGCATCTCCTCACCTTTGTAATTTGAACAAATAG
>JAAYQD010000097.1 GCA_012519465.1 Candidatus Cloacimonadota bacterium | reverse complement strand
ACGCTTTGCGGTGAATAGTTCCTCACCATAAAGTCATACCAGTCTCGACGCACCTGGTCAAGGTTTTCCCCTTCACGCAACACGGTATCGGGAGAGTGGTAAAGCGCAAGGATGGTGTCCACAAGTGCAGGATTCACCAATGCGTTGGGCATCTTTTCCAGTCTCAGCTCCAGGAAGTCTATGGACTGGCGGGTAAGCTGCATCTCTTTCTTATTTTCTGCTGCTTTATCAAGAATGTAATTGAGTGTTTTCTCGTCTTTCACATCTCCAAACACTGCTGCCAATACATCCAAACCGCGGGATTGTGATTCATAATTCGAGCCGTCTACTGCTACCAGACAGTATGCAATCTGGTCCAAAGAGTTGGTTCTATAGTCATCGGCAGAATCTTGAGGCTGGATGATTCCTGCATTGGCAGCGCTCAGGATATTGGCAAAATCCACCAATGCGGCATTCAGGGAGTTATCATCCGAAATGTTCATATTCACAAACCCACGCTGGAACATGGCTTCCCAACGGTAGGGGCTGTCTGGCTGATTTGCCAGCGAGGCATAGAGATCGTTTGCGCGTGTATACCATTCAATTGGTCTTTCCGCATCAATGCCAATCAGGAAATAGAGATTGGCAAGGCGCAACACCGTATCATCGCTCAAGGGAGAATTGGGATAGTTTTCCAAGATGTAGTTGTAATTGTCAATGGCTTCTTCAAAGTCACTTTCATAATAGCGCAGCTGAGGGCCTCTGGGGCGGTCAGGATTGGCGTCATACCATCTGGCTATTCTGGCATCCTTATCCTCACGAATAATCTCGCTGCTCAGATAGGCTATATTATATAAAGCCTGATCTTTCAGATAAAAATCAGGATTGGCATCCATGGCCTGGCGGTAATACTTGAGGGCTTCTGCATAGTTACCAAGATCCACTGCCCATTGCAATTCTGCTATGTTATAATAGATATCTGCAGAGCTGATCAGGTAGTTATATTGGCCGGAATACTCTGGATCCCCATCAATGGGAACATTCTCAAGCGGGGTTTCCAAAGCCTTGAAATCAGGATATCTGAGGGCAAAGCCTTTATAATCTGCCAAGAGAACTCTCTTTTGGCTCAAAAGCTCGTTGTATCTGGCCGTCTTTTCATCCAGGCTCATGGAGGTATCTGCCAAGCGTTCTTGCTCTTGGTAATTCAAGTCACGATACCGGTTTTGCAGATCAAGAAATTCAAACGTGGTAGACATCATGCCCAGCTGATAATCCAGGAATTGAGCCCTTCCGCCTTCACGAAGCTCGCCCACGTGGTTTTGCGCCAGCAGTTTCATTTCCTGGGGATATTTCATCATAATCATGGAAATAACCTGCTTTTCAGTGAGGGCAAGGGTCTGCACCAAGTCGGCCTGAAAATCAATAGTGGCAAAGTATTCATTATAGAAATCGTTAAACACCTGCTCTTCAGCATCTGTAACGTGTATATGTTGAGCCAGATATTTTTGTTTGAGCAGCTGCAATTCTTCCTTTCTCTCCTGATAATCCTTCAGCTCGCCGCTCAAGTCATATTCAGTCTGCTTACGATATTCAGGAGTAGCCATCACTGCCCGAGTCTCTTTTATCAATTCATCATACAGCCTGATGTTGTTTTCGATAGTCAGCAGGCGATTCATCTCCATATCACTGAATTTGCTGCCCAATATATCACTATTATCAGTCAAAAACAATTGATATCTGCGCTCAAACAGCAGGTCGATAAGAATAATCGTTCTGGCTTGCCTGATTCGCAGATCATGCAAGGTCAACAGATATTCCCCAATCTGCACATACTCCCGGAAAAAGGGATACTCTATAAGTGGGGAGTTGACATCAATGATTGAATCAAAGGTTAGTTCCTTATTCTCCAAATATTTATGCAAGAAAGCCTTATACTCATCCAATATTCTATATTCTTCCTGTTCAATCTGAGCAAGAGCTTCAAAAACCACCAACCCGGGCATGCTTCTGGCCTCATCATAAAGCGTAAGCAAATCCGCTTTGACCCCGTCAATCGTGCCCGTAAGATAGTCATAACCTTCCGGTGTGGGGGTTTTGAAGTAAGGATCAATGTTCATGCTTTCCACACGGCGGATTATGGCGGCTTCTCTGGGCAGGAATTGAGTTTCCAGCCAGTTTTTATTGTTCTGATAGTTTGTAAGGTACTCCTCCACCTCGGTGGATTCCCCCTTGCCTGACATCAGATCCGCCCACAAATACAAATAGACGTCATAATATTTGTCATACATCTGGATGTTATAATTATCTCCAAACTCCGAATCATCCAAGATGTTTTTCAAAAAGAGCTTCGCAACCTCATCATCGGATTCCAGTATATTGGTAATCGCTCTTTGGTATAACAGAAGTTGAGCCATTTCACGCGATGGCTGGCTCAGCTCCGGATGCCCTGTAAGATCCATAAAATATTTCATTGCCGATTTTACATCGCCTGCCATAGTGTAAAAATGACTCACCAAAAAGAGGACATCCCACTCATCAAGCTGACTGAGATTGGCGAAATGTTTATCGTATTCTTGCACTGCCCTTGCCCGATCGGTTTTCATCAAAGCCGGAAGCTCATTTTTGAGAAAATCCACAGCTTCCATTACTTCTGGTTTCCGATAATTATCTTTCTTTGCCGGATCGGGGCCATTATAGGGCGCAGCTGCCAGCAAACCCAACGCCGAACACGCAAAAACGATTAGAAGAATAAATTTTATATGTCTTTTCATAACCCCGCTCACTTTTCCTTATTAACAATCCATAAGCTCTGCATCAAAGGACACATCCCAGATGCGGAGCCAATTCCGCATCCAGAATGTAACCTTTTTTTATTCATGGGAAGTATGTTCTCCTGGATGTGCTTTGAATTACCAGCACAACATGAAACTGCATTTTATTATCTATCTTGTTGCTCTTCCAGCCACTTGCGCAATTCAAGAAGTGCCTTGTGAGCCTTCTCGCGTTCTTCGCGCAGCAGTGTGAGCTCTTCCATCAATTCTTTGATCTCGGGTGAAAGCTGATCATACTTACCACCGTCAAGCACTACGTCTGAATCCGGCAAAGTGCTGAAATCCAAACTACCGTCTGCAACCTCTGTGCCAGGGTCACCTGGTTTGGGCTGGGTGGTATCATCCACCACCACAAGATCGCCATCGGTCAAGATCAAATCATCAGTCTGTGCCAATTCTCTTAGATCAGGCATGCGTTTGGATGTGGCATATTTGTCAAAGAGATAGGATACCCCGAGTGCCAAACGCAGGTTGTCTTCATAGCCATTGGTTTTATAAAGGTCTTCCAAGGCTTGACCCGCAAACTTGACTGAAAACTTGCCGATATCGTATTTCACGCCTGCCTGGAAGTCGTGCCCGCTATATTCAGCCTGAAAATGCAGATTGCGCATGGGGGAGAAATTGACGGAATAGAAGGTACCATTGAAAATCCTGGAACGTGGCACTTGGCCAGTAAAGCGATTGGAGCCTGCACCCAAGCTGAAGATCCAGTTTATCCCACCTATCACCACCTGTTTGGAGGCCACAATATAGGGTGACCAGTATTCGTAGTCTGTCTTATCCGGGTGGTTGGCATAGCTCCATTCGCTAGGATCGGTATGGTCTTGCGCGCGGTGACGATTCACCGGTGAAAGCATATTGTCCAAACCAACGGACAGCTGTGGGATCTTGACAGTTTCTTCTATCAATTTCAGCTTGGCATTGAAATAATAAACCTTGTCTCCGCCAAAAAAGCCCAGCTCAGCCTTGTCAAACAGGCCAACCGAAAGCATTCCGTATGGGTAGAAGCCTTTACTACGGTCAGGATCAGCTGTACTTGGCTTTGCTACATCTCGATAATATCCCACGAGCAATATCTCCCCAGCCTTATGGGGCAGCACGTAGGCGTCCGGCGTGCGCAACATTCCCAAGGTTTGGAACGGAGCGGCACTCAACGATCCAAATAGAACGCTCAGCACAAATACACTTATTAATACTTTTTTCATACTTCCCTCCACCTTTCGGTGTTATTTTAAATTTTTGTGTGTTGATTACACAATATTGTTGACTTGAATTACGTCAAGCTTTTTCTTGTCTCATGCTTGATAAATCTACAAAATCATTGGCTCGCACCGGAGAAAATCTCGCGGCAAAATACCTGTTAAATAAGGGCTATACACTGAAGTGTAAAAATTTCCGCAGCAAAACAGGCGAGATTGACCTAATAATGCAAGACAATCAACATCTCGTCTTCATCGAAGTTAAGACGCGTCGCTATCACTCTATCGATGCCGCACTGGAAAATATCAACTACACAAAACGTAAGCGTATATCCCAAACGGCTGTACAATATATTAATCAAAATCCGAAATATGGCAAGCTACAAACACGCTTTGACATCGTCGTGTTAATCTATGATGAATATACAAATACATTTTCCATCAAACATTTACCGGATGCCTTCCATCCTGTGTTTGAATAAATGTTTTGCAAATATCATTAGAGTAGCCCCAAAAAGCTGAGCCTTCCACCTGCCCTTGCCCGTTAGCCACCCTTGTCTCTCCTTTGCCGAGACAAGGGTGAGACAAGGGTGGTACAAGGGTGGTTAATAAGGAAGGACTGGCTAATCAGTTGCCAATAAAGGCGTTGGGGCTGTTCATCAGTTCCTCAGCTTGGAGGTATCAAAATCCTCGCCCAGATAGCGTTGATAATTTGCCGTGGTGCTTTCCATATCATCGTTATAAACCCATATCAATTGGTAGTTTCCGTTCATCTGCACATCCAAAAAGAGATACACTGCATTCACCCTGCCACGGTATTTCCAGATTTGATAATCTTTGCTCACAAAGCGGTAATCGTCTGTAGTGCTGCCCTTTTCCAATTCATCAGGTTTGCCGTTGCGGATATAGATCCTGCCCAAATCTGTTTTCCAGCCATCTTTGAAATACTTGAAATTGCGATTGGCAAAGGAAATCCTTTCTTCCATCTCGCCCAAAAACTGGGCTGCATCCAATCCCTGCTGGGCTGCCAGGCGCCTGTAAATGCCTGATATATAACGCTGTTTGGTCAATTGATCATAGCGTTGCCAATCCTTGGGCATTTGCACTGTGTTGAAATATCTCAACACCTGCAATTCATCTTCCACATCCGGTATCAAACTGTAGATGGTTTCGTGCAGCTCCGTGATAAAAAACTCAAATTCCCTATCCTGGAATGTCTCATCTGTCTGCAAGGTGAGCGTGCCCCTGTATGTGCCAGCGCTCAGATCGTCCAGAGGGATTCTGAGGGTGATGCCTTCCGCGGCACTATGGGGGGTAAAATCAATATATTCATCCTGCACCATCAGGCTGTCTTTTTCCAGATACAAGACCAGGAGTTGGGATTGTCCGAGGGATTGGGGCGGCAGGTATGCCTCCAAATATAGATACATATTCTCATAAGACACCTTGTCGAAGATCAGCGAAGGCTCTGTTTTATACAGGGTTCCCTTTCTGTGGAACTTGCTGAGATAGGCGCTGCTATCCGCTTTTACCACAGAGCAGAGCTGGATATCGCTCAAGAGGTCTTCCGGTAGCAGCGGGCTGGCATCCAGTTCCCAGTTAAAACTGCGTCCGGAATTGACGTCACGTGCATTAAAGACAAGCGTTCCCGGCTCTTTATCCAACAGAAAGCTAAGCCTGTTGAGGTGATATTTGTCTGAGGTGGCGTCCAATTTGTTTGTAATGCCCACATTATCTGCCAATTCCCTGAGGGGTATCAGGGAATCTGCATGCGCCAGGCTAACCGTAACGATCAATTCCGCAAAATAGCCTCCTTGGTGAGCTTCAAAAAAGAGGCTGCGATAAGGAACCTGATAATCGATATGCATGATGGTATTGCCCTCGGTATCCCGAAAGCGGTTTTGTATGATGTGCATATTCAGTTTTTCTGATGCCATCAGGCCTAAACTGAGCACCAAAACCATCAGTGTGAGTACAAGACACTTAATATTCTTCATCTTTATTCCTCAATATATATTGGCCAAATCCGCCTAAATCACTAAAAATGAACTCCAGATTTTCCTTGTAATACCTCCACACAAACGTGGGATATTCATCCAAGGGGAGGATGTTTTCATACACCTCATCGGGTTCACCATATTTGATATATATTCTACCTCTATCGGATGCCCAACCCTTCAATCTTTTATGCAGGCTAAACATTTCGTCCGCCTTCAACACCCGATAATAGAATAGTTCCCGCGTTTCATTGCGGGCTGTTCCGGGGCTGGGATCGTGGCTGCTCCAAAAGAGCTCGATCCCCTCTGCCAGCTTGTTGGAAGAGAGATTGGAGAGGCTTTGCCACTCGTTTTGGGTGGCAAGGTAACGCAGCTGTTTCCGCTGGTCTTCGAGGCTATAGCGCTGGTTGTATGAAAACCAGGGGCTATACATAAAGGGTTCCATCTGATAATAGATGTTGGATTCCCAAAAGGTGATTTTTATGCTTTCGGGGATGCCTTGATCGATCATTAACGATATTTGTAAAGGGCTCTGGGGGTTGGGGATGGACCAGCGATAATCCGGCGTGGATATCACCACGCTATCGGCAGCAATGGCAAAGCTTTGTAAGATTTCACAGCTTTGCAGGTGTCCTGCATCCAGATCCAGGCTTTGGGGCAAAAAGCGGATATCCTCGCGCTGTGCCAAAAGGTAGGGCTGGCCTATCTGGGTGTGCTCTTGAATGTGAAAGCTCTTTTTCTGGGTATGCACGTCTCCCAGTGCCAGATTGCGCAATTGCAGGATGGTCTCATACTTGCCTGCATCCAGTTTGGCAGATAAATGCACAGGGATGGCGGTGTCTTCCAGCCAGCTGCTGCGTGGCAGATTGAGCATTTGCCCCAGGCTGGCAACCAGCTTTTTGCGCGAATTGCGGATCTCCATGGAAAGCTGGTAGTTTACGCTAAGGGCGTCTTTGGGAAAATTGAGGCTGTTATAGGGCACCAACACCCAAAAATCCGTAGCCTCCTCATAGTGCTCAAAGATCACTTCCTGAGCCCATATAGCCATGGCTATCAAAGCCAGCAGGGTTATGCTAATCCACTTTTTCATTGCTTTGTACTTTCAGGAAAAAACTTACATTTTGTTGTTCCAGCCAGCCTAAAAAGGCGGTATCCGGAAATATCTTGTTTTCGGATTCCAACACAATGCTATCCGTCTCGTCTTTCAGCGTGAGCCGGATATTAAACTGGGGATTGGGAGCTTGCAGACAGCGCTGCAACTGGGTTAAAAACGCCTTGTTCATCCCATCGCGGGGCATCTCCAAAAACAGATCACCCTTGATGTATTGAGGCAGTTTTTCGATGGGGATAATCTTTTGGGGCATTACCCTCAACATTCCATCGTCATAGCCATTGAATGTGGAGCGATTGCCCATCACAACGATGATATTGCCGGTCTGACAAATATCAATATACTCCTCATAACTTCTATTGAAGAGGGCTGCTTCAAAGCGACCGCATTGGTCTTCCACCTCGATAAAAGCCATCTGGTTTCCTTTGGAATCCCGCCTTTTGGTGACGTTCGTAACTATTCCTGCCAGTATCAAATCCGTGTTATTTTCCGTTTTGGCAAGGTCGCAAGAGGAACAATAGTACCTCAAAAGAAGCTTGTACTGATCCATGGGGTGTCCGCTGAGATAGAAGCCCAACACGCTTTTTTCTTTTTCCAATTGATATTGTTTGCTCCAATCCTCAGCTTCCGGCAGTTGCGGTTTGAAGCTGTTTCCCGCATCATCCTCGGCTAACATGTCAAAGATATTGCTCTGACCCTTGCGGCGGTCACGCTGTTCATTGGAGCCAAAAATGAGGGCGTCTTCGATGGCTTCCCACTTTTGGCTGCGGCTGCCTTCCAGCTCGTCCATGGTTCCAGAGGCTATCAGGCTTTCCAATACTGTTTTATTCACGGCAGAGCTATCCAGGCGCGAGCAGAAATCAAAGAAATCCGTGTATTCGCCATTTGCATCACGCTCTTCGATGATGGCGCGCATTGCCGCTTCGCCCAGGTTTTTGATGGCTCTGAAGCCAAAGAGCACTTCCTTGCCCTGCACCTTAAATTCGCTATCGCTGCGGTTGATATTGGGCGGGATGATCTTGATATCCATGTCTTTACACACTTCGATCATGATGGGGATTTTGGCGGGATCATCCTCGATGGAGAGGATGGCAGCCATAAATTCCACTGGGTAATGAGCCTTCAGCCAGGCGGTTTGATATGCCACGAGGGCATAGCAGGTGGCGTGGCTCTTGTTGAAGGCATATTCGGCAAACTTCTTCCAATCATCCCAAATCTTGTTGACTATCCTTTCCGGCACGCCTTTGGCAGTGGCACCGCTGATAAATTGCTTTTCAAACCGTGCCATCAATTCGATATCTTTTTTGCCCATGGCTTTGCGCAGGAAATCCGCATCTCCCCGGGAAAAGCCGCCCATCTCGCGGGAAATACTCATCACCTGCTCCTGATAGACGGTGACGCCGTAGGTTTCCTTGAGGGCGCTTTCCATGATGGGATGATCGTACTCTATCTTTTCCCTGCCGTATTTGCGGGCAATAAAGCTGTCTATAAAGCGCATGGGGCCAGGACGATACAATGCCACCATGGCGATGATATCCTCAAACATATTGGGCTTCAGCTCCACCAGATATTTACGCATTCCGGCGGATTCCAGCTGGAACACCCCATCCGTCTCCCCTTTGCTGAGCAGGCTATACACCTTTTGATCGTCCAAGGGAAGGCTATCGATATCTATCTTAACGCCATGGGTTTGCTGCACAAATTCCAGAGTCTTTTTGATGAGGGTGAGCGTCTTCAAGCCCAGAATATCCATCTTGAGGAACTTCAGCTCGTCCAGCCATTTGCCCTCATATTGAACCAGGATGGTATTTTCCCCTTCCTTTTGGGTGCCGATCGCCAAGGGAACGTAATCAGTCAAATCCCCGGGAACTATCACCAATCCTGCGGCATGGATGCCGGTTTGTCTGATCAATCCTTCCAAGACAAGGCTGTGTTTGTAGATGCTCTGATATAGCTCATTGCCGTTTATCACTGCGGCAAATTCTGCAGATTGCTGGTATGCCTCCTGCAAGTTTTTGGCTCCCGCGGGGATGGTTTTGGTAATATTATTGGCATCCGTGGCGGAAACCATCAAGACCCGCGCCACGTCTTTGATCACGGATTTGGCGCCCAATGTGCTGAAGGTGACAATCTGAGTAACGCTGTTGCGACCATACTTTTGCACCACATAGTCGATGACTTTGCCACGTCCCTGGGCACAAAAATCGATGTCAATATCCGGCATGCCAATCCTATCCGGATTCAGGAAACGCTCAAACAGCAAACCATATTTGATGGGATCCACCAGGGTGATTTCCAATAGATAGGAGATGATGCTGCCGGCAGCAGAGCCACGCCCGGGACCCACAGGGACGTCCTGTTTTACCGCGGCATCGATGAGGTCTTTCACCACCAAAAAGTAGCCGGCAAAGCCCATGCTGTTGATCACGTTCAGCTCAAAATCAATCCGTTCCTGAATCTCAGGCGTCATCTGGGGATACTTTTGCTTGGCTGCCTCCTCACACAGATGGCGCAGGTATGAGCCCACATCCGGGTATTGGGGCGGAGTATCAATGGTGGGCAGGAGAAAATCATCATAATGAAGCTCCAGCTCTATCTTTTCGGCTATTTTGAGGGTGT
>JAAYQD010000096.1 GCA_012519465.1 Candidatus Cloacimonadota bacterium | reverse complement strand
GGTGGCAATCGTTTGCCCCAGCTCATCCTCTATGCGGCTGCTCATTTGGCTGATGAAGGTATTGAGGGGGTTATCGGGCGATACTGGCCTGGAAGTGAGGGGGACCAGCCTGTTGGAATAGGAGGTGATGATGCCGTCTTCCACATCCAAATCGATCACGCCCAGATGGCTGAGATAGCTGCCTGCCTGGGCAATGTGGATGCCATTTACCACCAGCGGCTCATCGATATAGCTGTGGGTGTGCCCGCCGATGATGAGATGGATACGCTCATCCAGCTCCAATGCCAGCTGGATATCCGCCTCAATGCCATTGTGGGTGAGCACTATGATGAGGTCAGTACTATCGTGCAGCTCGTCCAGATAGAGGTCGATGGCTTCTTGGTAGGGAAGGATCTGCAGGTGTTCCACGTTGGAGCGGCGCACCTTCTCGGGCAGTTCCACCAGGGTGAGCCCCAACACGCCAATCTTGAGGCTATCCAACTGGATGATATGCCAGGGTTTGTTGCCCAAGGGCTGATTGGTATTGAGGTCGATAATATTGCTGCTGATAAAGGGGTATTCAGCCAGCTCTATGAGGCGCTCGAGGTTATCTGGGTTTTGGTCAAATTCGTGATTGCCAAAGGTGGCGGCATCGGGCTGGAGATGGTTGAAAACCTTTATCACAGCCCCACCGATGGCTCCGTCATATTCCATGGCGGCAAAGGCGCTGCCCGTCTGTTGGTCTCCGGCGTCCAGATAAATACTGCGAGGGGCGGCCTGGCGCTGCTCCTCAAGGTGTTCCCACAGGTTTAAATATCCCCCCAAGGTGATGTAGCCTTCTTCGGTGCTATAGCTTTGGGGCAAATAGGCGCCGTGGGTGTCGTTTGTATGGAGGATTCTAAGGGGAATGGCAAAGATGCCAAGTGCGAGGAGGTTTATGCACAGGATTAGGGTAATGCGTTTCATGATTGTTCCTTTTTGATATACTCTTGGGCGCGCTGTAGATCTGCGGGTGTATCGATGCCAAAGCCCTCAAAATCAGTCTTTAACATACGGATGGGGATGCCGTTTTCCAGGGCGCGTAGTTGTTCCAGCTTTTCGATGTTTTCCAAGGGGCTGGGTGGCAGGCTTACAAAGCGGAGGAGCGTCTCCTTTCGCCAGGCATAGATGCCGATATGGCGATAGACGTGGCGGAGCGCAGAAGTGGTATTATCCCTATCAAAGGGGATGGCTGCGCGGGAAAAGTAGAGGGCATTGCCTTCAAGGTCTGTAATCACCTTCACCACGTTGGGGTCTTGCCAATCCTGCTCTCGCACCAGTTCACACATCAAAGATGCCATCTGCACGGTGGGGTCTGTGAAGGCGCCTGCGATGGTCTTGAGGGCGGCGGGGGTGATAAAGGGTTCATCCCCCTGCACGTTCACGATGATATCGGCATCCAAAGTGCGTGCCACCTCTGCCACGCGGTCACTGCCGGAAGGGTGATCGGCGGCGGTCATGCGCGCCTTTCCCCCTGCCTCTGTTACGGCATCGATGATCAGCTGGCTGTCTGTTGCCACTATCACATCGCCAAAGATGCCGCTGGCTTGCACCCTTTGCCACACGTGGTTGATGATGGGTTTATCATCCAAGAGGGCGAGGGCTTTGGCGGGGAATCTGCTGCTGCCGATGCGGGCGGGGATGATGGCGGTGATACGCATCACTGATCCAAACTGCGGATTTGCAGATAGACCAGATAGCTGGTCTGGTTTTCTGTGGTGGAGGGGATGATAAAGCTTTTATCCAGATAGGCTTGATAGCTGCGGGCAACGGTCTCAATCGCCATATCACGCTTGTGAAAATCATCCTCGGAGGCAAACACTGCCTGCACCTTTTGCAGACGGTATTTGCCGATGAGGCGCAGGGCTTTTTCCTGTGCCAGGCTCCAGGCATCCATCAGGCTGGAGGCTTTGGCAGAGGCGATGCAATAGACGGTGTTTCCCTGGCTGGTGATGGATTCATCCACACACCAATCGGGCTTTTCATCCTGATGCATGATTGTGTGACCTGCATCCACCTCTTTATCGCTAAAACCATAAAGCCCAATATAATATCCCTGGGTGTGATAGTGATCTATCAAAACCAAATCTTGGTATGAATTTTTGAGGTAATCCAAATCCGCACTTACCACCAATTGAAAAGTTCG
>JAAYQD010000095.1 GCA_012519465.1 Candidatus Cloacimonadota bacterium | reverse complement strand
TATGCAGCTGGGTAAGAGCCAGGGCGGCGGCTTTGGGGCGCTGGGCATCCCACAGGCTCCAATCCGGTGCCGGGGCAGCGCTCAGCTCGCCCTCGGTATCGCCGGTGCTGCTGCCACTCCCCAAAACCAGCTCTGCCGCATAGCTTTTATCGCGCAGTTCCAGATAGCTATTCAGCCGGGTGTAAGCACCCAGGGCGCATAGCAAAAGGCCGGTGGCAAAGGGATCCAGGGTGCCACAGTGGCCGATGCGCTTGATGCCGGTAATCTTGCGCAGGGCGTGGATCACGGCAAAGGAGCTCTTGCCTGCCGGTTTGTCGATTAGCAAAAAGCCTCTATTGGGCTTGCTGGGCATCTATTTCCCTATATACTTGGATAAAATCATCCAAAATCATTTGTTTAATCTGGTTCAGCTCGCCCTGCAAGTGACAGCCGGAAGCGTTGCTGTGGCCTCCTCCCCCATAACGGGCGGCAAACCTGCTCACATCCACCTTCTTGGAGCGAAAGCTGAGCTTGAAATAGCCGGGGGATTCCTCACGAATGAAGATCACCGCCTCGATGCCACGCACTCCCTGCACCCAGCGGGTCACATTGAGCACATCCGCAGGGATGATATCGTTATCCTCTGCCATCTGCAGGGTGGAATAAATTAGCAGCACCTTTCCATTTTCATACACCTGGGTGGTACCCAATACTTCTCCGGTATAGCGTATCTCCTGCCAGCTTTGGTTTTGGAAATACTGGCGATGCAGGAGGGAGGGATTTGCCCCCAATGCCGCCATGCGTGCAGCCTGATCCAGCACTGTGGCGGTAGTATTGCCATTGGTGAAGGTATTGGTATCGTTGAGGATGGTGGTATAGAGGCAGGATGCCAGATAGGTGCGTACATCTGGCGGCAAGCCTTGCAGCTGGTCTTCCAATGCCTCAAAGAGGATGGCGCCCACGCTTACAAAGGATTGCTCTATAAAGCTGTACTGAGCGGGAATCAGCCCCACTTCCACCTCGTGGTGGTCTATCAGATACACTTGGCTGGCTTTATCCAGCAGGTCCTTTCTCTCCCCCAATCTTGCGATATTGTTACAATCCAGGATTAGTAGCGTGGCAAAGCTCATCTCGGGGTGATAGGGCTGCACCTGGGCATCAGCCAGCAGGTGTTCAAAAAGAGCCAGATCATCCCCATCCGTCACTATCAGTGAATCCACTTTGTGCAGGCTCAGTCACTTTGCCATAAAGAGAGCGGCACAAAAGCCGTCTCCATCAGGATTGATATGGGTGAGGATACCCACTGGTGAGGCACTCTGCGTGAGCTCCATCAATGCTTTGCGCAAGCTATCCATTCTCATGCTCCAAAAAGAAATCGCCGTATGCCGACGATTTCCAGATTAGTGTGTTCCAAGGTTAATGACTTTGAATTGGGCGGATTGTATACCTTTAATTAATCCTCGTCCTCGTCTTCATCGTCAAATTCATCTTCGTACTCGTCCTCTTCAAAGTCGAAATAATCATCATCGTCGAGGTAATCTTCGATATCGATATCTGGATCGTAATCGTCTTCTTCATCATCGTCAAAGTCGCCCCTGATGCGCGTCAACAGGGCATCCACTTTGGCGGCACGGTCTTCGGTATCATCGTAATAGAATGAGAGCTCTGGTATGGTTCTCATAAGTCTTGCTCCTGCAATTTGTTTTTTTAGAAATCCTGATGTTTTATAGAGCATTTCCCGTATTTCTTGATGGTTTGCGGGGTTGTTGTAATGCGAAAAATATACTTTGGCATAACGGAGGTCCTTGGAAAGAACCACCTCGGTAACGGTTACCCAGCTCAAGCCCGGGTCGTTGAGCTTTTGGCTGAGCGTCACATTGAACAGCTTTTTCAGCTCTTCTTCAAGACGTGGGATACGATATGACTTTCTCATAGTTTCTTAATGATTTCATTGATTACAAAGCATTCCAGCACGTCGCCTTCCTTGATATCGTTATAGGATTTGAGGGAAAGGCCACAATCCGTGCCGGCACGCACTTCTTCCACCTCATCCGCATAATGCTGCAATGAGGCGAGGTCGTCTTCGGCAATCAGCACGTCGTTGCGATAGAGGCGAACCTTGCTTTTCTTGCGGATAACACCGCGATCCACCTGGCAACCTGCGATGATGCCTACCTTCTTGATTCTGAACACCTGTTTCACGGTGGCAGCTCCAATCACCTGCTCTTCATAATCCGGCGCCAACATTCCTTCCAGGGATGCCTTCACGTCTTCTATGGCGTCATAGATCACCTGATAGAGCTTGATCTCCACCCCTTCCTCATCTGCAAGTCTGCGAGCCTGATGGCTGGCACGAACGTGGAACCCGATGATGACGGCATCAGATGCCGATGCCAGGCTCACGTCTGTTTCATTGATGCCACCCACGCTTTTGTGGATGATATTCACCTGCACTTCGGGGTTGGATATCTTCTGGAATGAATCGGCAAGAGCCTCCGCAGAGCCATCCGTATCTGTCTTGATGATTACGTTCAGCTCGTTGATCTGCTCTTCCTTGATACGGGCAAAGATATTCTGGAGCGATGCCTTGTTTTGGAACTTCTCACGTTCCAGCCTGATTTGTTGACGTTCGGTGCTAATGGAGCGGGCGGTTCTATCGCTATCCACCTCGTTCAGCACGTCTCCTGCCTTGGGGGTGTCATTGAGGCCATAGATACGTGCCACGTCAGAGGGATTCAGCATTTTCAGCTCTTTCCCGCGCTCGTTTTCCATGCGTCTGATGCGTCCATGTGTGGCGCCGCAAACCACGATGTCTCCGCGCTCAAGCGTACCCTCTCTGAGGAGGATGGTGGCTGCCACGCCCATGTGGGCATCTTTTTGGGATTCAATCACAATAGCCTCTGCGGGAACGGCGGCAGGAGCCTTCAGCTCCATCATTTCAGCCTGGAGGAGGATGAGCTCGATGAGGTTGAGGATGCCTTCACCGGTCACGGTTGAGGTCTTACACCAGGGCACGTCTCCCCCATATTGTTCCAGATACACACCATACTCCAAGAGCTGTGCCACCGCCATATTCACGTTGGCTTCCGGCAGGTCTACTTTGTTGATTGCCACGATCATGGATACACCTGCTGCTTTGGCGTGGTCTATGGCTTCCTTGGTTTGGGGTTTCATCCCTTCCGTGGCTGCCACCACGATCACGGCAATATCCGTCACGTTTGCCCCGCGCGCTCTCATGGCGGCAAAGGCTTCGTGACCGGGGGTATCCAAAAACGTGATTTTATGTTTGTTTACTTCTATTTGATAAGCACCAATATGCTGGGTGATGCCGCCGGATTCTCCCGCCACGATATTGGCGTTGCGGATATAATCCAGGATGGAGGTCTTGCCATGATCCACGTGTCCCATGATGGTAACCACCGGCGGGCGGGGCTCAGCTTCTATATCATGATATTGTTCGCGTTCGCGATCGATGATATCGGTGCCATATTCATCTTCAAAGCGAAAATCCACCTTGAATTCATCACAGATCATCTCCAGGGAATCCCTGTCCAGGCGCTGGTTCATCGTCACCAGCTGTCCCATCATCAGGAATTTTGAGATAATCTCCGCAGGTGCCACGCTCATGATCTTTGCCAGCTCGCTCACGGAGGTGAATTCTCTGATTACAATCTCATCCACGACGTTGTCCACGGATTGTGCTTCACGATGGTATTTTTTGCGTTTGCTGCTCTTTTGCAGGGTCTTTTTGATATTACGGGAGATGATGGCCTCATCCATCTCGGTTGGTTCCATCAGCTTCTGTTTGGTTTTGCGAGAGCCTGTGAGCATCGCCTTTTTGTGTTTGCTCTTGTCACCCATTTCATCCCGGCTCACCTTTGTTTTGCCAAACTTCTTGCCATCCACCTCTTTGACGGGCATGGGTGCCTCGGGCAGTGGTTTGGGATCTTGGGAAACAGGTCTGCGGGGTTCCGGCTTTGCCCTGCCACGTCCTGCAGCCGGTGCCTTGTCTTTTTGGCTTTCCACATAAGATTTGGGCTTGCTTCGCTCTCTTCTTCTGCGGGGCTGTTCCGGTGTGGCTTGGGTATAGGGAACTATGATGCGATGTTTGGGTGCTTCCGGAGCTGGAGCGGATTCAGGTTCCGGTGTGGTCTTGGATTCAGGTTCAGGATCAGGGGCGGGAGCAGGAGCTTCCTTGGCATCAGCTTTTTCCTCTGTTTTAGCAGGGGTTTCTTCTTTGGGTGCCTCTTCTTTGGCCTTGGCTCTGGTTTTGCGTTTGGGCTTTTCTTCGGGTGCTGCCTCAGGGGTTTCGGCTTCAGTTTTCTTTTGTTTTAGCCTGACGCATCTCCATGATTTTCCTGCGTTCGCGCTCGGCAAGCTTTTCCGCATCCATCTGCTCTTTGTATTTCTGACGAATCATATCCGCCACTTCAGCTTCAATGATGCTCATATGGCTTCTGATATTCACCCCTAAGTCTTGGAGGTGCTTTTTGAGCGCTATATTACTTATCTTGAGTTCCTTTGCCAGTTCGTGTGCTCTTATTTGCAAGGTTCCTCTCCTTTCTCACTCGTTGCCACACAGGCGTTGATGGCTGTGGCAAATTGTTTATCTTCGATGCCAAATATCCCGCTGATGGGCAAGCCCAAAGCTTGGCTAAGCTCTGCCTGATTGCCGGCTGTGATGAGCGGTATCGTAAGGGGACTTTGTGCCAAGGCGTTTTCCACGCCCCGGCGTGTGCGCTGGGATGTATCTTCCGCAATCAGCATCAAATACAGCTTGCGATGATTTAGCGACCGCAAACAAGCATCATAGCCGTGTACCAGCTTGCCTGCCTTGCGGGCAAATTGCAAGAGTGTGGTCATCTTTTGCAGATTGGGCACAGCAGTGGTCATTGCGCTGCCCCCATAGCCAAAAAGGCCTTCTTACGCTGACGCTTCAGCCATTTGGGAAACAGCTCCACACACCCTTGTTGGGGGCACAGATAATGCTTGCGGGTCTGGCACTTTCTGGCCAGATCAAACACCACCCCGCCATCCAGCAAAAAGAAGCTCATCAGCGTGGTTTGGACGCTTTTCTTCTTACACACCACACAGGTGCGAATGGCTTGATGTCCCGCTTTGCTATTCTTGTTTGGCATCAGAAATGTTTCGCCGCTTCCTTTAGCCTTTCGGCTGTTTTCAATCCCACGCCGTCCAAGCCTTGCAGCTCGTCCAAAGTGGCAGAGTATATATCTTGAACCGAGGTATAGCCGGCATTCTTGAGGGATTCCGCTATCTTGGGTGTAACGCCGTCCAGCTCGTCCACATGGCTGATGGTACGGCGGTCTTTTGCCATTTTCTCTTCGTATTCGTGTTTGGTATAAATATCTATCTTCATACCAATCAATTTGGCAGCCAATTTCACGTTCTTTCCCTGTTTGCCGATGGCTATCACCTTGTTCTCTTCGCTCATGATAACGGTGGCGGCACGCCCCCTATCCACTATCACGTTATAAACTTCTTCCACGCCCAAGGCGTTTTGCACCATCTGCTCCACATCGTCGTTATGCACCACGATATCTATCTGTTCGTTATGCAATTCACGACGGATGCCGTCGATACGGGTGCCTTTGGGGCCAATGCAGGCGCCAATGGGATCCACCTTGGGATCCAATACTCCCAGCTCGATCTTGGTGCGTGTGCCGGGATCCCTCACTATCTTCCGAATCTGAATCTTACCCTCTGCAATCTCGGGGATTTCAGCTTCAAAAAGCTTTTTCACAAATTCCGGATTGGTGCGGGAAAGGATGATGGTGATATGGGATTGGTGGCTGCGGATATTCACCACATAAGCGCGGATATTCTCACCCACGCGATAAAATTCGTTTTCAATCTGTTCTTCACGAGGCAACAGGGCATCCGTGCGGCTGATATCGATGCGATAACCCATGTTTTCATCCACGCTTCTGATGCGTCCCATCACCACTGTGTCTTTCAGCTTGTTATAGTCATTTTGTATCTTCTCATCTTCCAGGGCTTTGATCTTTTCCTGGATGATGCGCTGGGCGTTTTTCACCAGTTTCGGTTCAAACTCCTGCAAGGACATTTCCCGCGGGAGCATATCATCCAGCTGGGCATCGGCATCGATGGCACGGGCATTGGCAAGGGAGATCTCGCCCAGATTTTCCTCCACTTCCACCACTTTGCACAGATACTTCACCTTAAAAGTGCCCCGCTCATCGTCTGAATATACTTCCAGCTCGTTTTCCGGACCCAGGCGCTTTTCCAATGTGCTAAAAATGGCTTCCTCGATGATAACTTGTATCCGATCTTTATCAAGCTGTTTGATGGCGGCAAGCTTGAGTACCGCATCCATAATATTAGCGCTCATCTTTTTCTCTCCAATCCGGGATATATACTGTCTTGGCACGGCTGATCGCCTTGAATGGGATCACGTGCAAGGTACCCCGATCGTCCAAAGTGATATCATCCTGATCCACTTCTGTGAGCGTGCCCATCACACTTTTCTTTTCTCCATCAGATGTAAATTGGACCGCCACCTTCTCGTTGATGGCGCTCACATAATGGCTTTTAAGCTTCAAAGGACGCTGAACTCCGGGAGAGGATACTTCCAGATAATAACGCTCCGGAATAAAATCCAAAGACTCCAATTCAGCGCCCAAAGCACGGCTAAATTGGGCACAATCGTCCAACGTGACACCTCCAATCTTGGTGAGATACACCGTGATGATACGGCCTTTGCCACTCATCTTCTCGTCGATGTCATAGAGCGCCAAATGCTGGTCTGAGCAGATGCGCTTGGCAATCTCTTCGATCTGAACCCGATAATATTGCATTGTGTGCTTCCCTTTATTTCATAAGCGTTTTATATCAAAAAAAATAGCTAACCAAATGTAGCTATCCGGCGCTGCAATGCAGCAAACTATTCTCTGCAAGACGACTTTACAGCCGCCTATATATAATGATTTATAAAGCCAATTTCTAAAAGCAGGAATATATGTCAAGCGAAATCTGCAATTATGCCAAGATTTATTGCAAGCTGCTACAAGCTTTTACAGGATCCCAATAAATTCCGCAAACCCAGACCAGGATACAAATATAAAATTGTCTTGACCGATAATCAAACTTGGGTATTTTGTCACTTGATTGTGGGTAAAGGGTTGCTCGCAGGCTGTGCCAATGCCCCAAAGGCTGCTTCCCAAACCCCCATACTATTTACTTGAGAGGATATAATGGATACCAATAAAGCCAAAAAGCCTATTTTCACCTATGTGTTGATCGCCCTGATCGTGCTGCTCATTTTGGGATATATCATCCTGAAAACACAAAAGGATAAAGCGGCACAAGCAGAACCCAGCCAAGAAGATATCACCCTTATGGATGATGATGTTGACACCACACAGGAGGATGACATCATCCCCGCTGATGAGATCACTCCGCCCACACCAAGCACCCCTGTGCGCCCAACCCCCGGCACCTCTGCTCCCACTCCCCAACCCACTCCCAAAGTGGACCCCAAAGAAGAACAATTTAGAATCATTAAAGATATTGTGAGCAGACACAAGGGTCAATTGGAATCCAAATACCGCAATGTGGCAGCACATCAACAGAGCGGTGGCGAAGTGAAGATTACCATTTATGCAAACCCCGGCAAATTGGCATCTGTGGAAGCCACACCAACCTCCGGCAACCTGAATCCCGAATTTATGGAAACCATCAAGGCAAACATCCGCACCTGGGATTTTGGCAAGGTGAAAGACAAAACTGTCTATACCTTCAATATGAGCTTTAAGTGATTTAAACTATCAAGGTGTTAGGTGTTAGGTTTTAGGTTTTAGGAAACGCCTTGCCTGTTAACCACCCTTGTCTCTCCTTTGTCTCGACAAGGGTGAGACAAGGGTGGTACAAGGGTGGCTAAAGGGCAAGGTGTTTGACAGAACGAGCGGTAACACTGGCTTTCAGCCGGTCGTTCCACCGGTTTTAACCGGTTTTAAGATAAGGACTTACCACCTTTTCGACACCGTGGTAAAATACATAAATCATCAATCTATGTCTGTCTTCCAAACCTAATTCCTGCAGTTCGCATTACCCCTTGTTAATTCCGGGACTTAAAGCCGACTAAAGTCAGCGAAACGACCGGCTTAAAGCCAGTGTTACCAAGTGGTTACAGC
>JAAYQD010000094.1 GCA_012519465.1 Candidatus Cloacimonadota bacterium | reverse complement strand
TATGGCCTTGATCTGGAGCTGCAGAAATTGGTAATCCATGGCATGCTCCATCTTTTGGGCTATGATCATATCAAAAAACAAGATAAAGATATAATGGAACAAAAAGAATCATACTATTACGACAAGCTGAGGAGGACACAGCAAGGTGGATGAGGGAACCTGGTTTATACTGATCGGGCTGCTTCTATTATCGGCGTTCTTTTCCGCGTCAGAAACAGCTTTCTTTTCTCTTTCCCGGCTCTATCTAAAGAAGATGGAGGGGGAAGACAAATCCTCCACCAAACGCGTGTTAAAGCTCCTGGGCAAACCGCGCCGTTTGCTGGTGACCATGCTTTTGGGAAACACCCTGGTGAATATGGCGATATCATCTTTGGCTACGCTATTGGTGATTGGTTGGGCACAGGGTAGCAGGCTGACGCTATCCACCCTGGTCACCATTCAGATTGTGATGACCACCACCATCATCCTGGTATTTGGAGAAATAGCTCCCAAACTGATTGCGCTTAGCATCGCAGATGGATTTGCGCGGGCTTCCAGCCTCATCATGCAAATCCTGCAAGTGATATTATTCCCCGTGGTTTGGCTGCTGGAAAAGCTTACCCAGCTGGTATCCAAAAAAGGAACCACAGACCGCTATCTGGAAGAAAACCTCACCAGCAAAGAGCTACATAATATCATCCAATCCCCAGAATCCAACAACTCTTTGGAAGATCATGAAAAACAGATGCTGGCGGGGCTGTTTCGCTTTCGTGAAGCCGAGATAAGCGAGATCTATGTGCCCAGAGTGAAGATAAATGCCATAGAGGAAAACGCCAGCATGGAAGAGCTGCGCGCCCTCATCCTGGAAACGGGCTATTCCCGCTATCCGGTCTATAGGGAGAATATCGACGACATCGTGGGCATTGTATACGTGAAAGATATGCTGTTGTATCCGGAGAAAACCAGCATCAGCAAGCTATTGCGTCCAGCGTGGTTTGTGACGGAAAACATGAAGGTGGAGACCCTTTTGAACCAGTTTAAGATACGCAAGATGCAGCTGGCAGTGGTGGTGGATGAATATGGCGGCACCTCTGGCATCATCAGCGTGGAAGATATATTGGAAGAGATTGTGGGCGAAATCCACGATGAATTTGACCGTGAAGAAGCTCCGGAGATAATAGCCAATTCCGAAATCAACTTCACCCTCAGCGGCAGCTATAATATCCGGCAATTCAACCATCAATTTTCCACCGATATAGACCCCGATGAATACGACAATATGGCAGAATATCTGTTGGCACATTTTAACCATGTGCCCCATACCGGGGAGAGCCTGGTTTTGGAAGGCAGGCTGCAATTGACCGTTTTGGATAGCGATGAAAAGAGCATCAAACGGGTGGAAGTGCAGGTATTGGCAAAAGATGAACAGCAGTCGTAGGCTGATTCTAACAGTGGCAATGCTGCTGCTCTTGGGCAGCTTAAGCGCTCTGAGGCTGGAATATACCGTGAAGGCCTTGGGGCTGAGCGTGGCTTCCCTCACCATAGATAAAAGCCCATCCAGCGTGAGGGTGAAGACCCGCTCCCTTATCTCAAACGCCATCTTTCCCTCCATCGATAATGTGTATGATGTGAGCTTTGATGGCAGCTATCTGCCGCAACGCTATCAGCGCAGCGTGAATCAAGGCAAATTGAAGGCAGAGATCTCCACCCGCTACAACCATCAGGGCAAAACCGCCAGCCAAACGCATAGCGACCCCAAGGAATCAAAGCAATATGCAATTGGCAGCCACACCCGGGATTTCTTTTCCCTGGCAGCCATGCTGAGCGATGGCAAGGCAGGAGCGGGCACCTATCAATTGGATGCCAATGGCTCTTTGTGGCAAACCAAGGTGAAGAGTTTGGGATCCAAAAAGATAAAGACCCGTGCCGGTAGCTTTCAGGCCGAGGGATATCAAATGAGCTTTGGCAGCGATACCCATCAAAAACCACCTTATGTGGATATGATTACCCACAATCTCTTTCACAAAGACAGCCGGGTGGAATTGTGGGTGGATGGCAAGGGTAAGATAGTAAAAGCCAGCATCAAAAAGGGATTGAGAGCCAGCCATTGGGAGCTGGAGAGCATCACACCATGAAACCGGTAAAATCCGCTCGTCTGCCCATGCTGCTGACCATTATTTGGTGGGTGGCAATCTGGGTGGTATCCTCCCTGCCCGCTGATGAATTGCCCACAGTGGATGAGGTGGGTGTGGATAAGCTGGCACACGTGGGGGTGTATTTTATCCTTGGGATACTGCTTGATACATGGCTGCGCCGCAAGGGGCTCACCCTCAAACAGCGTCTGGGGGTCTTTGCATTGGCTGTGATCAGCGCCTTTGCCGATGAATATCACCAACACTTTATCCCCGGCAGATCCGTATCAATCTGGGATTTTGTAGCCAATGCCAGCGGCTTGGTTTTGGCTTGGCTCTGGAGATTTATCCGTCATGATAAGAGTAAAAGACCTCAGCATTGAGCTGTCTGGCAAGCCGATTTTGCACAATATCGATTTCAGCCTGGAAGATGGCGAAAACCTCATTATCCTGGGGCGCAGCGGCAGTGGCAAAACGGTGTTGAGCAAGACCCTGATGGGCTTTTACCCTCCCTCCTCCGGAAGCGTGATGATAGATGATTGGGATGTATATGCCAGCATGGATTCCAAGGCGGCTGCTCCCAAAAAGCAATTTGCCATCGTGTTTCAAAACTCTGCCTTGCTGGATTCCCTGAGTGTGTTCCAAAATGTGGCATTACCCCTTTATACCCGGCGTGAAAAGGATAGTGCCAAACTAAGGCAAAAGGTGGAAAACGCCCTATCTGAGGTGGGGCTGCTGGATGCCATGGAAAAGTATCCCAGTGAACTGAGCGGAGGCATGCGCAAGAGGGTGGGCATTGCCCGTGCCTTGGTGTATGATCCTGATTATATCGTGTTTGACGAGCCTATTTCCGGCCTGGACCCCATCACTGCAGACGAGGTGCTGTTTTATATCAATCATATCATCAGTGGCAAGACGGCTACCGCCATCACCATCACTCACGAGGTGCGCAACCTGGAAAGGGTGGGTGACGTGGTGCTCTTTCTGGAATCCGGCAAGGCACTATTTTATGGAGCTTTGGAGGAGATCTATGCCCAATCCCATCCCCTTATCCAAAAGTTCTTAGGTTCAAAATGACTAAGACCGATAGAAACCCTCTGATGATGTTGGCTTTTCTCACTGCCATCGCCAGCAGCGTGCATATTGTGGAAAGCATTATTTCCAGGGGTTTGCCCTTGCCGTTTTTGAGGCTGGGGCTCTCCAACGTGGTGGTTCTGTTTTTGATAATGGAAAATAACTTTTGGCAGGCGGTGCTCTTGAATATCACAAAGTCTTTATTGGGCGCCATCGCCACCTTCACGCTGCTCACGCCCGGCACCGTGCTTTCCTTGGGAGCAGGCTTTACCGCCATCCTTGCCATGCAACTGGCAAAGCAATCCAACATGGGCTTTAGCATCTATGGCATCAGTTTGGCGGGTGCCATTATCCACAATTTGACGCAATTAGTTTTGATTAAATGGATAGTTTTGGATCAACCGGCAGTTTTTATGTTGACACCAATACTACTTTTGTTGGGATTGGTCAGCGGAATGATAATTGCCCGTATAGCTACGGCAATCTTTCCCCAGATAAAAGAATTGAGGCTGCAGAATAATGAAGATATTCAAGAATAAAAACGTCAGGAAAGCCCTCGCCATATTCTGCTTGGGCTCCTGTGTAATAGTGGGCATAGTGGTGGGGCTATTCTGGTTTTATCAGGATGATCTGCCGCCCACAGCGGAGCTGCGCAATTTCACCCTGCGTACAGGCAGTGAGGTGTATGATTGCAATGGCAAGATGATCTATCTTTTTGCCTTTGAAAAGCGCAAGCTCACTTCCCTCAAAGAG